>CAMHNT010000121.1 GCA_946186535.1 uncultured Clostridia bacterium | reverse complement strand
AGCGTTCCGTCGATGCATGCATCAAAAATATCCAGAATATCAAGAACGTCCGAAGCTTCCGAAAGCTGAGACTCGGCATAGGAAGAGGAACTGTTCTTAAGAGAATAATCGGAATTGTTCTGAAGATCATACTGAGTAAGATCCCATTTCTCGATTACGGAACAGATTACGTCAACATAATCTACGGCTGTCGCATATCCTCCGTCTTTTATAATCTGAATAGCTTTTCTGTAATCGGTGCAGCCCTGCAGACCTTCATAGCGAAGACCGCTTCCGTTTCTTGACTGGAGCAAATACTGAGAATGATCTCCTATGCTGTCTTCCATACAAGCATACTGACGGAAGTTTGCCGTAACAGTATAAACCGATCCGTCGGGATTCTGCTCTTTTGTTTCAATGGTATAGAGCGAAACACCGTCCCAATATGTACTTTCCCATGTATTTCCCGAAAGGCTTCCCTTCATTCCGAAGCAGTTGTTTGCTTCAAGAGAAAGCTTCGACTGACCGTAGCCGGATTCAACGATGAACTGAGCGAGAGATACCGAAGCGAGGATTCCCGTTCTTTCCTGATCAGCCGTAAACAGCGGACCAACTCTCTCGATAACGTCCTTCGGAGCCCAGCCCTTCAGCTCGGCAACCTGAGTTCTGTCGTCCAGCGAAACCACATCTGTGGGTTCATATTCCTCTTCTTCCTCTTCTTCAACATCAAGACCGAGACTTCTGCGAAGAATCAGGACCGAATCCGAAGCGCTCACTCTTCCGTCACCGTTCAGATCGGCAAGTCTTATCTGATCATCATCCAAATCAACCAAATTCACAGAATAACGCAAAGCCAAAAAGGCATCTTCGGCATCAACAACTCCGTTTCCGTCAACGTCCCCCGGCTTTAAATCGGAAGCGCTTACGGAAATAACGCCTGTTGCCACACTTGATGCGGCAATAAGAAGCGCCATGGTTCTTTTCAACCTATTCATTGTAAAAATTCCTTTCTGAATATGATTTTATAAATCTGATATTTTCTGTTTTTCAATACATAATCGGAAAGACCATGCTTTCCGAGCGTACCTGAGTATGATACCGTATGATTATGAACAGTATATTAACATATTTTTGAATATCTATAAATTTAAATTAAACATTTTCACTTTATTTTTCCTATACAGAAATCTCCGTCGACCTTTTCAAGCATGACATTCAGGATTTCTCCGTTCAGCGGACGGTCTGATTTCACCTTAACGGGAGTATAATTCTTCGTGTAGCCTTCCCAATATCCGTCCTTTGTCGGCTGTTCAAACAGCACGCTTTCTTCACGTCCGACCTGACTTTCGAGAAACGCCTTCCTTGTTCCGTTCGCCGCTTCGATCATGATCCTGCTGCGCTGAGACTTAACGGAATTGTCCAGCTGGTCCGGGGCTTTCGCCGCAATCGTTCCTTCTCTCTGAGAATACGGAAAAACATGAGCCTTTGCGAAAGCAACTTCCTTCACGAAATCAACGGAAGCTCCGAATTCCTCCTCCGTCTCTCCCGCAAAGCCGACCATAACGTCCGTCGTTATCGAACAGTTCGGAAATGCGGCTCTTAAATCGCCGACAATTTTAATGTACTCCGCCGTTGTGTAGTGACGGTTCATTCTTTTCAGAGTTGCGTCGCAGCCGCTCTGAAGAGAAAGATGGAACTGAGGACAGAACTTTTCAAGCTTCGAAAGGCGCTCGATCGACTCTCTGTCCATTCTTTCAGGTTCAAGCGAACCCAGACGAACCCTTTCGATTCCCTCTATCGAACAGGCGCACTCAACCGCATCACAGAGATGAAGACCAAGCTCCTGACCGTAGGCGGAAAGATTAATTCCGACGAGAACTATTTCCCTGTAGCCGTGGGCAGCCAGATGCTCAAGCTCTTTTTTAAGCACGTCGAGCGGCTTCGAACGAACCGGACCTCTCGCATAAGGAATAATACAATACGAACAGTAGCGGTTGCAGCCGTCTTCGATTTTTATGAAAGCTCTCGTTCTCTCTTCGAAATTCGAAACGGAAACAAGCTCAAAATCGCTGTTTCTCGTATATTTATGTATATTGACAATCTGCTCGCGGTTAATCAGGAATTTCTCGATTTCATCGGGAAGCTCGCTTCTCATCGAGTTTCCGAGAACGATATCTACCTGAGAGAATTCTTCCTTGAGATTAGGATACGCCTGAGGCATACAGCCGGTCAGAACGATTATTGAATTCTCGTTTTTTCTTCTCAGATGACGAATCAGCTTCATGACCTTGCTGTCGGAAACAGCGGTTACGGTACACGAATTAATAATCATTATATCGGCGTTTTCCCTGTCCTCCGTATATTCGTAGCCACGGCTTAGCATAAGCTCCGTCATGACCTGCGATTCATACTGATTAACCTTACATCCGAAATTAAATATTGAAAAAGTCATTGATAACACCTCTGTTACAACAAATAGTACCTCAAAATTCATTGCACAAAACGACAAATTTGTATGACAAGTTTCTGAATATATTAAATTTTTACATTTTATTTGTGCAGTACAACGAAAAGTTAAGCGATTTTTTAATTAAAAAGACGTTGACTTTTTTGAAAAAAGTGATAATATATTAGAGTAGTTTTGATAAAAAACAGTTATTGTGGTTTTTTTGGAGGTCTAAGTTATGTTCACAAAATCGATCAAAATCTCATCTCTCGACGAAGCAAAAAGCTTTGTTAACATTACGACAAAGTATGACGACGTGAAGATGTTTCTGAGAGTTGACAACTATGAAATAGACGCTCACTCAATCGTTGGTGTTCTAAGCATTGTTGACAGCGAGAACAGTGCAGTATTCACTGCAGACGTTCCGGACAACAGCAAAGAACTGCTGAAGGATATCGAACCCTTCCTCGCAAAGGTAGCTGTATAAAGTCATTAACTTATTAAGTATAAGTCTTAACCATTTTTTTGTCAATATATAAATTGTAAAAATTGTTGATCGGACCTGTTTTTTTAACAAATCGGAATATCTCCTGACGAATATTCCGGGAGTTTGGAAGGTCTTTTAATAAAACTCACTTTTAAAAAACAAGGAGAAAATAAAATGAAAAAGGTTACAGCAATTTTACTTGCAGCAATGATTACCGTGACATCTCTCGGCGCTTGTTCATCAGGCTCGGGTACAATCGCTCCTGTCGGCGGAAACTCCGAAAACGAGGTTTCGGAAACTTCATCGGCTGACGAGGAAATCGTATCGGAAGCCGAATCAGAGGCTCAGTCTGAAGCTTCGAGCTCTTCGTTATTCTACCATGAGTCAGAAGCCGAGTCTGAAACTTCGAGTTCTTCGTTATTCTACCAGGAATCCGAGGCAGAGTCCGAAGCCGAGTCCAAGGCAGCTTCAAAAGCTCAGGCAGACATTCTCAGCTTCGAGATTGAGCTCGACGGCACAAAATACTCTATCCCCTGTGCATACACCGATTTTGCAAAAACGGGATATCTTCTCACTGAGGACGATGACCTGAATGCAAACACATATACAATCGGGGGCTATCTGAAAAAAGCAGAATCCGAAACTATTTCCGTTCAGTTCTGGAATCCGACCAGCGAGACAAAAAAGTACTCCGAATCTCAGATCGGTCAGGTTGATCTTGACCTCGACGACGGTCTTGACATCGTTCTCCCGGGTGGTTTCAAATTCGATGATTCCGTTACTCCGGAGAAGGTTATCGAGTTCTACGGCGAGCCTGATTCCAGAAACGACGGTGACGGATATGTATCGATCACATACGAAGAGGATATATATTCCACAGTTAACTTCTTCATCTATACAACCGATGACATGAAGAAATACAGCTCAATTAAAATTCAGAATCTTATCTAAAAAAAAACCTGATCTGTTTCACCGACAGATCAGGTTTTTTAATGCAAAGATCATACGCTGTGATTGTATGATCTTATTTTTATTTTTCTAAACCAATACACTTGTACCAAAATTACCGCATTCCGACAGGTTCGCTATATGATGAAAAATTCATCATAGGGTTAGCAGGATTATATTTTATATCGATAGTCTTTCCTACCTTGATATCTTCCTTTTCTTCAAAAATATAAAACTCTCCGGAATAGAGATTGCTGCTGTCTGTGCTGAACTCATACTTAACCTTGTAGCGGAACTTTTCAACTGCTTCCGTTCTCGGACTGTTGATCGACTTCATTGTCTCATGTCTTGCTGTAAGATAATTTAGTTCAGAGAGTGATCTTATTCTGATTTCATTTTTTCTTTCACCGTCCCTACCTCCTCTTCCAATTCTTATATACTCATCAACAAACTTAACCTCTTTTTCACGCTCGTACGGCTTCACATAATACGAGACTTTTTCTATATCAGTTATTTTTGCCGCCGTCGTTCTGTATCTTTCAAAGCGATTTTCGGCTCTGCGCTTTTTGCTTGTTAAATAAGAATACACGAGAAGCGAGCCGCTAATAAGCAGGAAAGCTCCGAGAAGAAGCAGTATCATAGTAACGATAAAACCTGTCCTTCCGGCAGTTTCTTCAATTTCTTCAGGATCTAAAACACCGTAATCCAGAAATTTGAAAAACTTGAGAACAACTGCGTTCATAAATATCATCTCCGTTCCAAGCTTTTATACCATATAAAATAAATGAGCAACTTAGGAATTTGCTCATTTATATTATCACGATTATTTTGATTTTGAAAATCCAACCGTTCTGAGAAAACCTATTATACTAAACATGATAAAACAGAAAAGGTTAATACAGACAACCGTTGCGCCAGTTGCGGTTTCCGCATAGAATGAAACGAAAAGTCCGACCGCCACACAGAATACCGACTGAACAGCGGCAGATATCACGACGGATTTAAAGCTTTTGAAAACTCTCATCGCCGTAAGTCCGGGGAAAATTATCAGACTTGATATCAGGAGAGTTCCCATGATCTGCATTCCAAGAACGACAGTAAGAGCTGTCAGAAGCGAAATAACCATGTTGTATGCCTTAGCGTTCGTTCCCGTCGCAAGCGAAAAGTTTTCATCAAACGTCACGGAAAAAATCTTGCTGTAAAAAAATATGTAAAGCAAAAGAACAACCGCACAAAGAACAAGACTTAAAATCACGTCTTCGTGAGAAAGAGCAAGTATGCTTCCGAAAAGGTAGCTGTAGAGATCAGTATTGAGTCCGCCGGTAATGCTTGTGACAACAATTCCCACGGCAAGCGCGCTGCTTGAAACTATTGCGATAGCGCCGTCACCGTTGATTTTGCTGTTTTCGCTGATTCGAAGAAGCAAAAAAGCCGCAGCAATAACAACAGGTATGGCGACCTTCAGCGGAGCAAGATTCAGAGCCGCCGCAAGCGCCAGCGCACCGAATCCGACATGGGAAAGTCCGTCGCCTATCATAGAATATCTTTTTAAAATCAGACTTACGCCAAGCAACGCCGAGCACAGTGCGACAGGAATACCGACAATCAATGCACGCTGCATGAACGTATATGATAAAATTTCAGAAATAGAATAATTCATAATGCCTCCCCGAAGCTTAAATATTGCTTCCGATAAACTGATTCGAAACACTGCTCAGGAGATACTCGTTAACGGTACCGTAATAGCAGGTTTTGTTTTCAATATGAAGAATATGAGAAGCGTTTTTTACCGACTCCCTCACATCGTGAGAAACCATAATAACGGTGATATTGTCATTCTTGTTCAGGTCGCTGATCAGTTCATAAAACTCAGCCGAAACAACCGGATCAAGTCCTGTTACAGGTTCGTCAAGAAGCAGAAGCGTTTTCGTGGCGCAGAGAGCTCTTGCAAGAAGCACACGCTGCTGCTGACCGCCGGAAAGTTCTCTGTAACATTTCTTTTTCAGATGAGAAATTGAAAGTCTTTCGAGATTCTTTTCCGCAAGCTTCTTTTCGTTTTTTCCGAAGAAAGGCTTCATTCCACGGCTGTTCAGAGTTCCCGAAAGAACAACCTCATAGACGGAAGCAGGAAAATCCCTCTGAATCGCAGACTGCTGAGGAAGATAGCCGATTTCTTTCTGATGAAGTCCGTCGGAATATTCGATTTTTCCTCCCGTAGGTTTCAGAAGTCCGAGAAGTCCCTTCATGAGAGTCGATTTTCCGGAACCGTTTTCACCGAGAATACAGAGATAATCTCCTTTGTTCAGAGAAAAGCTGAGGTGCTCAAAAACATTGACTCCCTCATAGCTCATCGTAACGTCATCACATTTTAAGATTGCCATACAATCCTCCGTTTAATCTTTTTCCGCACAGTCACGGCACACTCCGTAAAGCAGCGTTTTCGTACTGTCAACAATAAATCCGTGGCTTTCCTTCATATGCTCGGAAATCTTTTTCATCAGACTGCAGTCAGTATGAATCAGCTTTCCGCAGACGTTGCACTTAAGATGAAAATGCTCCGTACATTCTCCCGATGTTCCTATATACTGATAGCAGGCGGACGAGTTTTCGTCTATAATATATTTTCTGACCAGCCCCGAAGCAACGAGCTTGTCGAGCTGACGATAGACAGTCGACATTCCGAGGGTATGTCCTTTTTCTCTGAGATTCGAGGAAATTTCCGCTGCCGTCATATGCATATTTTTATTTTCAGTAAGACATTCGAGAAGTATTTCTTTCTGTTTTGTTTTATATTCCTGCATAAATTCCCTCCGGGTTAGTCTCAACAATTGAAAACGATTTTCATTTTCAATTAATTTTATCATTATTGACAACGAATGTCAATAGAATTGATAGAAAA
>CAMHNT010000120.1 GCA_946186535.1 uncultured Clostridia bacterium | reverse complement strand
ATATACAATTTTTAGTAAATAATTCAGCTTTCATAATTTTTCAGATAGCTTTTAATATTTTATGAAAATGTTGTCTGTATGTTCGTCTTGTATATATGAATTTTGTATGCTATAATTCTGATGTCAGCAATATAATCGGGGGATAGACATAAGCCTTAAAAAAGTTTCTAAAGATATGGCTTCATTTGATATGAAGGAAAAGCCCTTAAAACAATTTCTTCCGTTAGCGTGGCTTTTGTGGGGAGTATCATTTTTTAACCGGAAAACGTATGAGCATTGAGAAAATAAGAAATAAAACCATACCTTCCGGATTTATATCATCAAAATCGGAAGGTATGGTTTTTTAATTTTATTTCTTACTCTTTATTTTCTTACGCTTTATTCTGACCCATGCAGAGTGGAACTTGTCTTTATATTGCGAATTAATCGTTCCGCCGAGAAGAAGAATATTGAAACAGGAATAGAGCCATAGCAAGAATACGGTAACGCTCGTGAGACTTCCGTAAAACGAGTTGTAAATATTCGAACCTTTGCTGTAGATTGCAAAAAAGTAGGAAAAAACAGATATCCCGATTGACGCAAACATGGCTCCCGGAATCTGGTGAATAAACTTACGTTTTCCGGCAGGGGCTGCCTTATATATTAATGCAAAGGATATAGCCATTATAAGCAAGACGTTTAGCTTATGACTGTGTTTGGCGAATTTTTCAAAGAGGGATTTTGTGGGAAGCGCCGTTTTTATTATTTCCTCCGCCGAATGCCCTTTGGCATATATAAAAAGTAAACCTCCGATTGAAATAAGTATGAAAAGCGTATATAAAATAGAATTTCCTACCATAACAAAATAGCTTCTGCTGTCGTTTTCGGAATAAATAACATCAAGAGAGCGTATCAGAGCGAGCATTCCTTTTGACGATGACCAAAGCAAGAATACTATTGAAACGGAGAAAATCGTGAAATGTACGGAATACGCTTCCGATATAACGGAGGAAACAAGTTCACCGATTGTATCAGGCATAATCCCGGTTATAATATTTGTCAGTTCGTATCTGGTTATTCCTGTGAATGGAAGCAGAGAGCAAAGAAGAATAAACAGGGGAATCATAGACATAAAAAAATAAAACGCAATACTCGCAGCATTAGTCGCAAGATTCTTTTTACTCATCGCATTTGCGAACGTGATGCTTTCGTTTATTATCTTGTTGTTGTTCAGCTTTTGAAGCAATTCTTTTTTCTTCATCAAAAGCACGCTCCCGTTCATTTTTCAAAGTTCTCTATTAAATAACTATTTTATCACATATTAATGCGGCTGTCAAATTTTTTGGGAATTCAAAGAGATCAATCAACCGCAGTAATCTATGAGGTTCAGCATGCTTTCAGCCTTTGCAGAGACAAAAAATTTTCCGACAAACAGAGGCTCCGGAACAGCTCCGAAGCCTCTTCTTTCATTTAATCGGTTTATATCAGATTTTGTACCGCTTCATAAATTCTGTGTGCAACGTATGGATTATTCATTGTGTAAAGATGTATTCCGTCGACGCCCTGAGCAATAAGGTCTGTTATCTGGTTGACGGCGTATGCAATACCTGCGTCACGCAGAGCCGTTTCATTGTCGCCGTACTTTTCGAGAATATGTACAAATTTGGGAGGAAGATCCACACCGCACAGCTTAACCATCCGTTCAATCTGACGTTTGTTTGTAACAGGCATAATTCCTGCTTCTATCGGAACGTCAATTCCTGCTATGGCGATTTTTTCCCTGAAGGAATAGAAATGACTGTTGTCAAGGAAAAGCTGAGTAATCAGGTGGTCTGCGCCGCAGTCGACTTTATTCTTTAAGAATCGGATATCATGCGCAGCGCTTTGACTTTCGGGGTGTGTTTCCGGATAGCAGGCGGCAATAATATTAAAATCGTAGTTTTCTCTGATAAACGAAATCAGTTCGTCAGCGTGCCTGAAATCACCTGTCGGCACGGTATCGTCCGAAATGTCGCCTCGCAGCGCAAGAACATTTTCAATTCCGTTGTCCTTAAGGCTGTCCAGAATTCCCGTAATCTGTTCTTTTGAAAAGCTGATGCAGGGGAGGTGTGCGATACTTTCAATGCCGTATTTTTCTTTTACATCTGCCGCAATCCGTACAGTACGGCAGCCGTTCTCTCCGCTGTTCCTTCCGTAAGTTACGCTGATGAAATCGGGAGAAATGTCCGACAGTTTGTCTAATGTATCATAAATGACTTTTTCTCCCATATCGGCTCTCGGGGGAAATATCTCAAGAGAGAAAACTGTCTTTTTCTTAAAAATATCAACTGTTTTCATTTCTTGCCTCTGCTGCGGCATTCACAAGGTTTCGAAGGCTTGGTACGGTTTCCTCGTTTCCTCGTGTTTTAAGTCCGCAGTCCGGATTTACCCACAGCTTTTCCGCAGGAATACGTCCGAGCATTTTGTTCAGAGCCGATCTGATTTCCTCTTTTGACGGAATTCTTGGGGAGTGAATATCATAGACGCCCGGTCCTACCTCGGTGCGGAAGTTGTTTTCCTTCAGTACATCGAGTATTGTGAGGTCGGAACGGGAAGCCTCGAATGTAATAACGTCAGCGTCCATATTATCAATATCCCTGATAATATCTGCAAATTCGCTGTAACACATATGAGTGTGAATCTGTGTTTCGGACTTCACACCGCTGTGAACAAGTCTGAAAGCTGGAATAGCCCAGTCAAGATAGTCCTCGTTCCAATCGGATTTACGCAGCGGAAGCTTTTCACGCAGAGCAGCCTCGTCAACCTGAATAATGCCGATTCCGTTAGCCTCAAGGTCAAGAACTTCCTCACGAATCGCAAGAGCAATCTGATATGCACTTTCTTTGAGAGATATGTCCTCACGTGGGAACGACCAGTTAAGAATTGTAACAGGACCCGTCAGCATTCCCTTCATTGGTTTCTCAGTGAGACTCTGAGCGTATTTCGACCATTTCACCGTCATCGGCTTTGCTCTCGAAATATCACCCCATACAACAGGCGGCTTTACGCAGCGTGTTCCGTAGGACTGAACCCAGGCTTTTTCGGTGAAGATGTATCCATCGAGACACTCTCCGAAATATTCTACCATATCATTACGTTCGAATTCTCCGTGAACGAGAACGTCAAGACCGATTTCCTCCTGAAGCTTTACGCAGTCTGCGATCTTCTCTTCAATGAATTCGTTGTAATCAACTTCGGAAATCTCACCCTTACGAAAAGCGGAACGCTTTGCTCTTACATCGGCAGTCTGAGGGAACGAGCCTATTGTGGTTGTTGGGAAGAGCGGAAGATTAAAACGATTTTTCTGAATTTTCTCACGGTCTTCGAATACGGGAAGTCTGACAAAATCGCTTTCTTTGAGCTGCGAAACTTTTTCCTGAACGGACAAATTTTCGCCGCCTCTCGGTACTTTATGAAGCTCGGCATTGAGTTTGTACTCCTCGGTTTCAACAGGATTTTCGGAATTGAAAATCACCTTAAGTTCCGAAAGCTCTCCGAGCTTTTCCTCCGCATAAGCAAAATATTTTTTAAAGCTGTCGCTCATTTTGCTTTCATTTTTTAGTGTGCAGGGGACATGCAGCAGGGAGCAGGAGGTGCTCAGAACAATATTGTCCGTATATTTTTTCAGTTCATCAATGATGAACGCAGTGTCAGAGTAATTGTTGCGCCAGATGTTTTTGCCGTTGACAACTCCCGCAAAAAGTAATTTTTCAGCCGGGAAACCGTTTTTCTTCAAAAGCTCAAGAGATTTTTTCCCCTCCGTGAAGTCAAGTCCGATACCGTCAGCGTCAAGACCGCAAAGCTCAGTATAGCAGTCACGAACGTCGCCAAAGTAGGTCTGAATAAGCACCTTGACTCCGCTCTTGTGAGAAAGTATCTTTTCATACAGTTCAGCAAAAAGCTTTACGTCCTCGTCGGTCATATCCTTAACAAGTGAAGGTTCATCGAACTGGACCCACTCTGCGCCGAGTTCGCCGAGCTTTCCGAGCAGTTCGGAATATGCGGCAGCAGCTGCATCTGCAAAGTCGGAAGCTTTCTTAATGCCCGTGTATCTTGCGAGCTTAAGAAATGTGTATGCACCGATAATAACCGGCTTTGTTTTTACACCGCTGTCAAGCGCTTCGTTGAAAAGGTCGAGCGGCTTAGCTCCAACTAACCTAATTTCAGTTGTATCATCAATTTCAGGCACCATATAGTGGTAGTTGGTGTTGTACCACTTTTTCATTGCGAATGCCTTAACGTCGCCCTTGTCGCCCTGATAGCCTCTTGCCATTGCAAAATAGGTGTCAAGTTCTGAAAGTCCAAGCTGTCTGTAACGCTCGGGTACAGCGTTCAGAAGAACCGCAGTATCGAGAATTCCGTCATAGAAAGAAAAGTCGTTTGACGGGATATAGTCAAGACCGCTGTTTTTCTGAAGATTCAGGTTGTAAAGGCGGATTTCCTTTGCAGTCTGTTCAAGAACCTCTGAAGTTATTTCACCTCTGAAATACTTCTCGCTTGCAAATTTTAGTTCACGAAGGCCTCCGATTCTCGGATAGCCGATGATTGATGTTTTCATTTCCTATTCCTCCGGTATGTTTTGTTGGTGTTTATACTATAACATAATTTCCGGAGAATGTGTTAATACTTAAAATTCATGCAATGCCATAGCTAAAAGCTATATCAGAGTCAAAGAGTGTAATTGGCAATATAACTGTTCAGGTGTTCAAGATACCTGCTTGTCATATTTCCCATAGGCCTGTCAGTAGTTGTAATATAGCCGATTTCCATTGTTTCGTTACTCTCAAGCGGAATTGCCACAATGTTATCTCCGTTCAGGTCGGAACTTAAAATGCCCGATGAAATGGTGTAGCCGTCAAGACCGATGAGCAGATTAAACAGGGTCGCTCTGTCGGATACAATGATATTCTTCGGACTTTCGGCAGTTATATGCAATTCCTCCGCAAAATAAAATGAATTTTTCACACCCTGGTCGTAGGTCAGCCGAGGAAATTCTTTCAAATCATCCAGCGTCACACTTTTTTTCCCGACAAGCGGATTGTCCTTACTTACGAAAACGTGCGGAACGGCAGTAAAAAGCTTTGTAAACTGAATGTCCTCGCTTTGGAGAATATGGCGTATAACCTCACGGTTGAAATTGCTCAGAAAAAGTATTCCTATATCGCTTCTGTAGGTTCGCACGTCTTCGATAATCTCAGCGGTTTTCAGTTCTCTCAGAGTAAATTCGTACTTGCTCTCACCGTATTCACGCACAAGCTCCACGAATGCATTTACTACGAAGGCGTAGTGCTGTGACGAGACGGCGAAGGCTCTTCTCGGAGGAGGTGCGGATTTGTATTCGTTTTCAAGCAGTTCGGTCTGTTCAACTATCTGCCTTGCATATGCCAGGAATTTTGTGCCGTCCTCGGAAAGATAGACTCCCCGGTTGCTTCTGTTGAAGATGGTTATTCCCATTTCCTTTTCAAGTTCTGCAACAGATTTTGAAAGACTTGGCTGAGCGATAAAAAGCCGCTGTGCAGCTGTAGTGATAGAGCCTGTTTCGGCGATTTTTATGATATATCGTAATTGTTGTAAAGTCATAAATTTCACTCCTCGTGCAGCAGAGCAAGCACGTGGACGGCGCTGCCACAAGTTTTCTGAAGCACTTTTTCATTTTAAATTCTATATTATTATAGCCTGAAGTTTTGAATAAAGCAATAGAACGATATTATTAAACGGAATTTTTTCATAGTAAAAAGATACGGATTTTTATAATTGGCAAAACCTGTTTGTTGCTTTATAATAATGGCAACAAGTTAGAAACATCTAACCTCATTGAACCGATTAACAACTGTAGGGAGTTTTCAATTTCGGAAGCGGTCGAAAGTAATTAAAGAACAGAGAGGGGATTTTTATGGAATCAAAAGGGACAGATTATAGTTATTCGAAAGTGTTAAAATTGCTGAGGATAGGTATTTTGGGAGGAATTCTATCCTTTGCCGGAGATTTATTTTTAGGATGGACAGTCTATCCTGAAACCGGAAACTATTATGGAAGTCTTATTGCAGGCTGTGCGGAACTGTCTGATTTGAGATACGGACTCGGGGCAATCTTCGGTGCTTTGGGAATACCGTTCACTTCCTTCGTTTTTTGTGCTGTCGGTGCGATTATTGGTTCTTCGTCATTCGCCAAAGCTTCAAAGCATGAAAAAATAATAAAAGCCGGATCTTATTCAATGGCGTTCTGGGGCGCTGCGGTTCATCTTTTATGCGTCGCCGTAATGTGTACGGCGAAAATGGAGTTTCGGAGTATTTCGGACTTTTCGGAATTCACTCTTTCTTCTGCTCCCGATTTGCTGCCGTATTCTTTGTCTTTTGCGGAATTTGTTGTGCTGCCGGTAGCGGTTTTATTGATAATTCCGTATATTATTTCCTGTACGGTTATTTTCATGGATATTGTATCAAAGAGAACGGTGCTTCCGAGGTGGGCTTGTATTTTTAATCCTCTTATATTCAAATTTTTATTGAATGCAATGTCTAAAAGCGCTCCGAACAGCTGCCTTTTTAACGGAATCCGTATGTCAAATATGAGCTTTGGCGCACTGGTTACGTTTGTGGGAATTATGATTCTTCTGAAATTGAATCAAAAGAAAGCCTGATATAAATTGAATATCGGGGAATTTATATTTTCATATGCTCCAATTACCTAAAAACTTTTCTATCCTTATTTTAAGGCAACACCGCACAAAGACCGCCTGACGGTACCCCAAGGGCATTTGCAG
>CAMHNT010000119.1 GCA_946186535.1 uncultured Clostridia bacterium | reverse complement strand
GCCCGCGGGTGATGACTTATGTCAAGAATAAAGTATGAATCGGTGTAAAAAAAAATAGACCGATAAGAGTTTCTCTGCCCGCGGGTGATGGCTTATGTCAATAATAAAAGTAGAAATCGGTGTTAAAAAAAGGAGATAAAAATGAGAAGTGATAATGTAACAAAGGGTGCGGAGCGTGCGCCTAACAGAAGTCTTTTTTATGCAATGGGATATACAAAGGAGGAGCTTGACCGTCCGCTTATCGGCGTTGTATCGGCTCACAGTGAGGTAGTTCCCGGTCATATTCATCTCGACAAAATTACGGAGGCTGTAAAGGCAGGTGTAAGACTTGCCGGAGGTACGCCTATCATGGTTCCGTCAATCGGCGTTTGCGACGGTATCGCAATGGGTCATATCGGAATGAAGTATTCTCTTGCTTCACGTGAGCTTATCGCAGATTCAGTTGAAACAATGGCAACAGCACATCAGTTTGACGGCCTTGTGCTCGTTCCGAACTGCGATAAGATTGTACCGGGCATGGTTATGGCTGCGGTAAGAATGAATATTCCTGCTGTGGTTTGCAGCGGCGGTCCTATGCTTGCAGGTTCTTTCGGCGGTGAGGAGATTTCCCTTTCGAAGATGTTTGAGGCTGTAGGATCTTATAAGGCAGGTCTCATCAATGAATGTCAGCTTTCAGAGTGTGAGCACGGCGCTTGTCCGAGCTGCGGTTCATGTGCAGGTATGTACACCGCAAACAGCATGAACTGTCTCTGTGAGTCCCTGGGTATCGCACTCCCCGGAAACGGCACTATTCCTGCCGTAGCTTCGGGCAGAGTTGCTCTTGCAAAGCACGCAGGTATGGCAATCATGAACCTTGTAAACAAGGATATCAAGGCTCGTGATATCATCAACGAGAAGTCCATCCGCAACGCACTCGCCTGCGACATGGCTCTCGGCTGTTCTTCAAACAGCGTTCTTCACCTCCTTGCTATCGCAAACGAGGCAGGTGTTCCGCTTGATCTTAACCTGTTCAACGAAATGAGCGCAAAGGTTCCGAACCTCTGTCACCTCGCACCTGCAGGCCCGACGCACATGCAGGATCTCAACAATGCAGGCGGTGTTCCGGCTGTTCAGGCCGAGCTTGCGAAGAAGGGGCTTATCGATCTTTCTCTCATCACGGCAACAGGCAAAACCGTAGGCGAAAATATCGAGGGCGCTTATGTTAAGGATACGAACGCTATCAGAACGATCGACAATCCTTACAGCGAAACAGGCGGTATCCAGATTCTCTGGGGCAACATTGCAGAGAACGGCTGCGTAGTAAAGAGAAGTGCCGTTGCTCCCGAAATGCTTCAGCACAAAGGCCCTGCAAGAGTTTTCAACAGCGAAGACGAGGCAATTGCTGCTATCTATGCGTCAAAGATCGTTGACGGTGACGTTGTTGTTATCCGTTACGAGGGACCGAAGGGCGGCCCTGGTATGAGAGAAATGCTTAACCCGACAAGTGCACTTGCAGGCATGAAGCTTGACAAGACGGTTGCTCTTATCACGGACGGTCGTTTCTCCGGTGCAAGTCGTGGAGCGTCTATCGGTCATGTATGCCCCGAGGCGGCAGACGGCGGAGTTATCGGACTTGTTGAAGAGGGCGATATCATCAGTATCGATATCCCGAATGCAAAGATTACTCTTGAAGTATCCGATGAGGAGCTTGCAAAGAGAAGAGAAAGCTACGTCGCACCTCAGCCGAACATCACACACGGCTGGCTCGGCAGATACTCCAAGCTCGTAAGCACAGCCTCAAAGGGTGCTGTTATGAAGTCTTATGACGAGATCTGATTTTAGTAATCATATATAATAAAAGGCACCCTCCGTTACGGTATTATTTCGTAACGGAGGGTGCCTTTATATTTTAAGGGGAGTGGTTATAACATTATTTATTAAACACAAACTCACCGTCTGTGAAATCACATGTAATCTTGTCACCCTTACTGATACTGCCGTCAAGAATCTTTTCGCTTACAACGTCCTCAATCTTTGAACGAATTGTTCTTCTTAGCGGTCTTGCGCCGTAGGTGTCATCAAATCCTTCATCTGCAAGTTTGTCCTTTGCAGCGTCAGTGAATTCGATTTCAATCTCCATTGCGGAAAGTCTTTCCTTAAGCGAGTTAAGCATGTTTCCTGCAATTTCCTTGATTTCGTCATGCGTAAGCTTGTTGAATACGATGATGTCGTCAACACGGTTGAGAAACTCGGGCTTAAATACCTTTTTAAGCTCGCCGAGAACGATATCCTTAATGTTGTCGTTCTTGCTGTCTGACTTTTCGCTGTTTGCGAAGCCGAGCTGCTGGTGCTTGTTGCTTTCGGTGATAAGCGATGCACCGACGTTCGATGTCATTACGATAACGGTATTCTTGAAGTCTACGGTTCTTCCCTGAGAATCGGTGAGTCTGCCGTCCTCGAGAATCTGAAGAAGCATATTGAATACATCCGGGTGAGCTTTTTCAATTTCATCGAAAAGAACTACCGAGTACGGCTTTCTGCGGATTTTCTCCGTGAGCTGACCGCCCTCGTCAAATCCTACGTATCCCGGAGGCGAGCCGATGAGCTTAGCGACCGTGTGCTTCTCCATGTACTCCGACATGTCGAGTCTTATCATGGCGTCCTCTGTGCCGAACATCGTCTGTGCAAGCGCCTTTGTAAGCTCTGTTTTACCTACACCGGTAGGTCCTAAGAAGATGAATGAACCTATCGGTCTCTTCGGATCTTTAAGACCAACTCTGCCTCTTCTGATAGCCTTTGCGACCGATGTAACAGCCTCGTGCTGACCGATAACCCTTTCGTGGAGAATACTTTCAAGCTTCAAAAGACGTTCGCTTTCCTCCTGAGTGAGCTGAACTACCGGAACACCTGTCCACATTGAAACGATGTCTGCGATGTCCTCGGCAGTAACCTCGCCGCTCACGCCCTGAGTTTTTTCCTTCCATTCCTTTTTGGCGTTTTCCTGTTCGTCTTTAAGCTTTTTGATAGTATCCCTGATCTCTGCGCAGCGTTCAAATTCCTGAGAATTTACGGCGCTTTCAAGTTCGCTTTCCTGTGCTTTGATTTCGTTTTCTATGTTCTTAAGGCTGTCTGGGGCGGTGTAAGCGTTAAGTCTTACTCTTGATGCGGCTTCATCGATAAGGTCGATCGCCTTGTCAGGGAGAAATCGGTCATTGATGTATCTTGAGCTGAGGTTTACTGCGGCTTTGATAGCTTCGTCCGTGATTTTTACCTTGTGGTGTGCTTCGTACTTGTCACGAAGTCCCTCGAGAATTGTGATTGACTCCTCATGAGTAGGTTCGCCTACCGTAACAGGCTGGAAACGTCGTTCGAGTGCTGCGTCCTTTTCAATGTGCTTTCTGTACTCGTTGAGTGTGGTTGCGCCGATAACCTGGAAGTCTCCTCTTGCAAGACTCGGTTTCAGGATATTTGCGGCGTCTGCGCTTCCTTCGGCTGAGCCTGCACCGACAATCGTGTGAAGCTCGTCTATGAACAGAATTATATCGCCCGAATTTTTAACCTCATCTATTGCGCCCTTGATTCGTTCTTCAAAATCACCTCTGTATTTTGTTCCGGCAATCATGCCCGTGAGGTCAAGTGAGAAAATTCTCTTGTCCTTCAGAAGCTCGGGCACCTCGCCGTTTGCGATTTTGAGTGCAAGACCCTCGGCTACTGCAGTTTTTCCGACGCCAGGCTCACCGATGAGGCAAGGGTTGTTTTTTGTACGTCTGGAGAGAATCTGAACTACTCTGTCGATTTCCTTTTCTCGTCCGATGACAGGATCGATTTTGCCCTCCTTTGCAAGCTCGGTTAAATCTCTGCCGAACTGCTCAAGATTTTTTGAACCGCCCTTTTTATTTTTAGCTCTTGAGTTTCCGCCGAACAGATCAGACTTGCTGTTCGCAAAGCCGCTTTCATTTCTGTCGGGTTTAACACCCTCGAGTATTTTCTTGTAAAGGCTTTCGATATCTACTCCAAGCTCGATGAGGAAAGATACTGCATAGCTGTCCTCGTCTTCGAGAAGAGAGAGGAGAAG
The DNA here is from genome assembly GCA_946186535.1 of uncultured Clostridia bacterium. Classification (GTDB taxonomy): domain Bacteria; phylum Bacillota; class Clostridia; order Oscillospirales; family Acutalibacteraceae; genus RUG592. The sequence continues at coordinate 2,771 of CAMHNT010000119.1, read as the reverse complement.
ATGCTCGGTGCCGATATAGCTGTTTCCGAGTTTTGCACGCACTGCGTTTGCATTTTCCAGAACACGCTTTGCACGAGGGGTAAAATCCTGAATGGTAAGCTTTACGGGGCTGTTACCCGAGCCTATTTTTTCTTCCGTCAATTTAAGAACCTTTTCAAAGTCAACGTTCTCTGCCTCGAGAGCTGTTGCGGCAACTCCGTTTCCTTCCTTCAAAAGTCCGAGAAGAATGTGCTCCGAGCCGAACCATGTGTGGCTGAGCTTCTGAGCTATCTCAATGCCGAGATTAACTGCGATGTTTGCTTTTTGTGTGAATCCTTGAAAATTATACATATAGATACCTCCCTGAATTATACTGAAATGTTAAGGATTCCGTCCTTAACTAAATGTTGCTCCTTATTTTCCGAGACTGTTTCTCAGAAGAGTAGCCCTGACGGCGTCACGCTCCTGCGGATTGAGCGGCTTTCCTGTGTAGTGAATGAGCGTTGCAGGCTGGATTTCAACTATAAGCCTGTTTACCGTATCAAGCGTAATATTGCTTATAAGACCTGTAGTAATTCCCATTCTGAGGTTTGAAAGGTGTTTTAGCGCCTCATCGCAGGTGATAAGCCTTGCACTCTTGAGAATTCCCTCCGAGCGGTAAATACTGTCCTGAATGTTCAGGTGCTTTGCCAATGCCTCACGGGTCTTAAGCTCCTGAGCTATGATTTGCTTTGTTATGTTTTTAAGATTATCGATAGCGGTCTTTTCGCTGATACCAAGTGAAATCTGATTTGAAAGCTGATACAAAGCCGCAACAGGTTCTGTGCCTTCACCGTAAGTACCTCTGATAGTAAGTCCGAGCTTTGAAAGATTTTCGGAGATTTTCCTCATTGCCTTTGTGGACTGAAGTGCAGGCAGATGAAGCATAACGGAAGCTCTCATGCCTGTTCCGAGGTTTGTCGGGCATTGAGTCAGGTAACCGAGATTCTCCGAGAAAGCGAATTTCAAACGCTCATCTAAAAGCGTATCGATTCTGCTTGCCTGCTCGTATGCTTTGTCGAGCTCAAAGCCCTCGCACATGACCTGAAGTCTGATATGATCCTCCTCATTTATCATAATTGAAACACTCTCATCATCGAGAAGAAGAAGCGATTTTTCAGATTTTTCCGAGATGAATTCGGGGCTGACAAGATGACGTTCAACGAGTGAAACCTTTTCTCCTGCATTTATATTATCCACATCTATGCAGGAAAATCTTGACGAAATAACAGAGTTGCTATTTAAAACGGCATCTTTGACCTTTTCGACTATTTCCTCTCTGACTTCATTGGTACATCTGATAGGGAACGGATACTCTTCGAGATTTCGGGCAAGTCGTATTCTTGTGCTTATTACAACGTCACCGTCTGTTCCGTTTAATTCATACCATTTCTTATCCATTATTCATTCTCTCCCTTCTGTGACTTAAGCTCCTTGATTCTGTCCCTGAGCTGAGCCGCCTGTTCAAATTCCTGATTGCTGACCGCAGTTTTCAGTTTTGCTTCAAGCGTCTGCAGCTCTGAGGGCTTTTCCTTTTCGTGGTCGATGTGTACGGCTGCGGAAGTTTCGATTCCGCTTTGCAGCTGAGGCTTGCGGAGTTTTTTTCCGGTGTGAACAGTGTTGCCGTGAATTCGTTTGATTGAAGGAAGAAGTCTGTCGTAGAAAACATCGTAGCATTTCGCACATCCCACACGGCCGCCCTTTGAAATCTGTGCGAAGGTAATTCCACAGTTCGGACATTTCCTTTCGGGGGCGAGAGCTGTTGTTGACGGCTCTCCCATGAAGCCGCTCATCAGAGAACCTATATCGAAGAATGAATCAAATACGTTTCCGTAACCCATTTTAGCGGCACATTCCGAACAGAGATTCATTTCCGTAAGCTCACCGTTTACGATAGTTTTTATATGTGTATTTGCCTGTTTGTTTTTGCATGATTGACATAACATAATTCAACACTCCTTTTAGTGATAATTTTCAGTCTGATAAGCTTTAAACATTAAGCTGTAAATATGTTGAAAACTTATTCTTCCAATGTGAGAAGCATATTCTTAAGGACTGCCGCTCTGATCGTGTAACGATATTCTGTCGGAATACTCTGATACGGTCTGTCCGAGATCGCAGAAGTAAGAAGCTTTGCGGTAGGCAGCGTAATAAGATTTCTCGTGAGAAGTTCTTTGATGATGCCTGTTGCCGATCTCGTATCAATGCTTTCTCCGATTGAATTGATGAGATGCATGACAGCCGAGCGCTTGTCCATCTGAACACGGGTTATTTTGATGTAGCCGCCGCCTCCTCGTCTGCTTTCTACGATGTAACCCTGTTCGGGAGTAAACCTTGAAGTAATAACGTAATTGATCTGAGAGGGGACACATCCGATAGTTTCAGCGAGTTCATTCCGGCGGATTTCTGCGCCGCCGTTGTTTTCTTCCAGCATATCTATAATATACTGTGCAACTAAATCGCTTATACGCATTTTATTCATTCCTTTGCTTTGGAATCGGTCTTATATAAAGGTGATAAAGACGAAACCGTTTTATTTTGTTTTATCTTTGACTTTCTTTGACCTTGTGATTATATTATATACAATTAGTCAGGAAAAGTCAAAGTCAAATAAAGTCAAATTTAATGTTTATGTTAAAATACCTCCTGTATTCTCGTTTTATCTTATTAATTCAAAGTTTTTCTCTCTTTTTTAATTTTTCTTACTTTTGTTGTCAGCTTGCTTTTATTGACATTTTATTCTTTATGAACAG
>CAMHNT010000118.1 GCA_946186535.1 uncultured Clostridia bacterium | reverse complement strand
CTTCACAAAAATAATATATACAATTATGGAAATAACAGCAGCAATAACAGTACACTTAAAATTGACATCAAAAATTTCCGGAAGAAATCTTATGCAAAAAAATACAACTGCAATTATATCCCAGATAAAAATATTAAATATTGAAAATTTATTTCTAATCATTTTACTCCCTTAATATTACGTTAAAAGTCCCTCTATTAACGCTTAATAGAGGGACTGATACTGCGAAAATATTATTTACTTTCTGCTTCCTTCTTTTCTTTCTTTCTGAGCTGCCAAATAACCCACAGCGGAGTTGCGATACAGATAGAAGAATAGCAGCCCGAAACAACACCGAACATCATCGGAAGAGCAAAACTCTGGATAGATGTGATATTATAAACAAGGCATACTACATAAACAGAAGTAATGGCAACGAGTGTTGTGATAGAAGTGAAGATAGTTCTTCTGATACACTGCATCATACTCAGGTTGTAAACATCGACAAGCGAAGCTCTCGGACCCATCTTAGCCTTATTCTCTCTTACACGGTCATAGATAACGATTGTATCGTTGAGCGAATAACCGAGAATCATAAGGATAACGGCAATAAAGTTACTGTCGATAGGCATTCTGAAAACTACAAATACGAAGTAAACAATAACCATATCATGGAACAAAGCGACAAGTCCCATTACACCGGCTGACATACCTCCGATTTTCTTGAAGCGGAGAGTAACATATATTACCATAAGAATACAAGCAAGAGCAACAGCAACAAGACACTTTACGAAGAACTTGCTTCCCATTGTCGAATCAACTGAAGTAAACTCACTCACCTCAAAGTTATTGTCGGGGAACTGCTCTTCGAGAGCATGGGAGATTGTTGACTGAACCTCAGCAGATATTGTGCTTGTTCCGGGGAACTGAACAGTAAAGTAATAACCTTCACCGATTTCGTTGTTTCCTGCAAAGTTCTTTGAAATTGAGAAGGAAACCTGATTGTTCGGAGTAATCTCCTGAACGAGATCCTTCAAAGCATTTTCGTCAACCGTTCCGTTGTATGTATATGAAATCATGGAACCTCCCTTGAACTGGATATCAAGGTCAACACCAAAAATACAGTTAAAAACAATGCCTATCAAAATAAGAGCAATGGATATGCCGAAGAAAACTTTTCTTTTTCCGAAAAAATCTATTTTCTTTTCACTCATTTCTTAGCACCTCCATAAAGCTTTGGATTTCTGAAAATCTTAAATCCCGAAATCGACTTAAGCATCAGACGAGCCGCACCGATACCCATAATGAAGTTGGAGATAACACCTACGAGGAGAGTGTAGCCGAATGCATAAATCGAACCTGTCGTTGAAAGTCCGAAAAGGAATGAAAGCATGTTGAACGGACCGAACACAAGAATGAGAATAACTGCAACAATTACAACAGTCATATTACCGTCAATGATAGCAGACAAACTATTCTTGGTACCTGCATTGATCGCACTGTCAACGGACTTTCCCTTCTTAAGCTCTTCCTTGATTCTCTCGGCTGTGATGATGTTTGCGTCAACACCCATACCGATTGAAAGGATCATACCTGCGATACCAGGAAGAGTCATCGTGAAGCTGTTGAATACAGGGAAATAACCCGATACTGCAACGATCGTAATAGCAAGCTGACCGATAAGAGCGATAACAGCAACAAAACCGGGCATTCTGAACACAACGATCATAAACACAGCAATAAGCGCAAAAGCGATAACAGCGGCAAGACCCATAGCATAAAGTGAGTTTGAACCGAGAGTCGGACTGATGGAACCTGCATTCACCGTTTCAAGTGAGAACGGCAGTGCGCCGGCATTGATTTTAGACGCAAGAGCGGTTGCTTCCTCCGCAGTGAAGTTACCCGAAATCTGGGCGCTTCCGTCCGATATCACGCTGTTAACCGTAGGATAGGAAAGCATTGTGTCATCCATCCAGATCGAAATGGTCTGGTTCAGGTAGGTCGTCGTAGCCTCTTTGAAAAGCTCTGCACCTTCGTCGTTGAACTTAAGCGATACTACATACTGTGTTGAACCGTTCTCAGAGATAACGCCTGCTTCGGCACTCTCGATGTACGAACCGTCGAGAAGAACCTCGGTGGTTTCACCTGTTGGTGTTTTCATAACCATAGTTCCGTCGTCGTTGTAGTCAACGGTCTCATAGCTGTTGCCGGGACGGAAAGTAAGCGTTGCGGTTGCGGAAATTTCCTCAATCGCCTCATATGGATCGTAGTTTGTAGTTTCCTCTTTCCAAGGAAATCTCACGATTATTCTGTTGGAGCTCTCATCGGCATAAAGCTCGTAGTCCGTGATGTTATTGGAAACCATACGGGTTTCGATAACGGACTTTGCCGATTCAAGCTGCTCCGGTGTCGCATCAACACCGTCTGCAGGCTGGAAAGTAGCCTCGACACCACCCTTGATGTCAATTCCCCATCTGATATCGCTGACACCCTTGATACGGGTTGTAACTATATCACCGTTCTGAGTTGTAACACCGAAGATCGATGTAACAGCCAATGCGATGATAAGAAATGCGATGATGAAGAATACAGGTTTTGCAACTCTTTTCATGCGTATAACCTCCGTAATTTTTGATGTTTGTTTTAATAAAAAAGCACACTGATATACTAAACCCCAAAAGGTGTTCAGCATGAGTTACGACAAAATAACTCTGCTACCGTACAATCGGAAACCCGTTTTTAAAAATTCGTAATGAATTCTTATTGTTTTCTCAAACAGGTTAGCGACAGAAAAACAAACGTAACAGAGTTATTATAAGATTTTTTCAGTAAAAAGTCAATAATAAGGAAAGGAATTTGTTTAAATAAAATTGATTTTCTTTAAAAAATATTAAATTTTCATCAATTTATCACTGTTTAGACAAAAATTATTAACCTAAAAGCTTTGTTACAGCGGCGAGTTTTGTGCAAACACAGAAAATCTGCATTGCCATCGCAAGCTCCTCAACACTCGGATATGACGGGGCAATACGTATATTGCTGTCCTTCGGATCCTTTCCGTAAGGATAGGTTGCACCTGCACCCGTGAGAACAACTCCTGCCTCCTTGCAGAGTCTTACGACCTCTTTCGCCGTTCCTTCCAGAACGTCAACGCTTACAAAGTAACCGCCGTTCGGATTTTGCCACTTTGCACAGCCCGTTTCCTTTACGTTGTTCTCAAGCATATCGAGAACGCACTTAAACTTCGGAGCAATAACAGCCTTGTGCTTTTCCATATATGCGATAAGTCCGCTGCTGTCCTTTAGATAGCGGAGGTGTCTGAGCTGGTTGAGCTTGTCATAGCCAATAGTCTGGAACTGATATCTGCCCTTGAACACCTTCATATTGTTCTCGGAGCAAGCCATAACCGCAACGCCGGCACCGGGGAAAGTGATTTTGGAGGTTGACGTAAAGATAATCGGAAGATCTTCATTGCCGTTCTTTTTGCATTCGTCCATGATATTCAGAAGAGTGTCTCCGTTATCCGTTACATCATGAATTACATAAGCATTATCCCAGATAATACGGAAGTCCTTTGCAGCCGGCTTCAAAGCAGCAAATCTGCGAACGACCTCATCGGAGTATGTGATACCTGTCGGGTTAGAATACTTCGGAACGCACCAGATGCCCTTGATCTTCTCGTCTGAAGAAACGAGTTTCTCAACAAGATCCATGTCGGGACCGTTTGAATCCATCGGCACATTGATCATTTCAATACCGTAATATTCTGTTACGCCAAAATGACGGTCATATCCCGGAACAGGACAAAGGAACTTGATTCCGCCCTGCTTAATCCAAGGCTCACATCCCGAAACTCCCTGAGTCATAAGGCAGGAAATCGTATCGAACATCATGTTAAGACTTGAATTTCCTCCGACGAAAACCTCGTCTGTGCTTACGCCAAGTATATCAGCAAACATTTTCTTTACAGCCGGAATACCGTCAAGTATACCATAGTTACGGCAGTCAACTCCCTCATCCGTCTTACATTCGCTTTCGGATGTGAGAACATCGAGCATTGGCATGGAAATATCGAGCTGCTCAGAACCGGGCTTTCCTCTTGACATATCAAGGCTCAAGCCTGCGTTCTTAAACTCTTCATACTTTTTCTGAAGAGCGTTCTTTTCGGACATCAATTCTTCTTTGCTCATTTCTGAATAATATTTCATAATGACAGCCTCCAAAACACTAAAATAATTATCCGAATATTATTCTAATATATAACAGCAAAAAATGCAAGAGTTTTTATGTTTCTTGCAATTTTTTTCTGTTTTTATTGAATTTTCGAAGAATTAAGCTTATAATTTGACAAATTTAATATAAGAATATGCATAAGATGATATGAGGGTGACAGAAAAAGAGTGCCCGGTGAAAGGACACTCTTTTTCTGTATTTTATAAAAATATGCTTTTATTTAGCAAGAATACTGATAAGCACACCTGCTGCAACCGCAGAGCCTACTACACCTGCAACGTTAGGACCCATAGCGTGCATGAGCAGGAAGTTTGAAGGATCTTCTTCCTGACCTACCTTCTGGGAAACTCTCGCTGCCATCGGAACAGCCGATACACCTGCAGAACCAATAAGAGGGTTAACCTTGCCGCCTGTAGCCTTGCACATAATCTTACCGAAAAGTACGCCGCAAGCTGTACCCATGCAGAATGCGAACAAACCAAGACAGATAATACCGATCGTTTTTAACGACAGGAACACCTGACCCGTGGCGGTTGAACCTACGGAAAGGCCAAGGAATATCGTAATGATGTTCATAAGCTCATTCTGAGCTGTCTTTGCAATTCTGTCAACAACTCCTGATTCCTTCATGAGGTTACCGAACATGAGCATACCGATAAGGGTAGTAGCATCAGGAAGAAGCAATGCAACAACCACTGTTACGATAATCGGGAACAGAATTTTCTCAAGCTTGGAAACAGAACGAAGCTGAGTCATCTTGATAGCTCTTTCTTTTTTCGTAGTGAGAGCCCTCATGATAGGCGGCTGAATAATCGGAACGAGCGCCATGTACGAATAAGCCGCAACAGCGATAGGACCAAGCAGTTCTGCCGCAAGAATTGACGTTACATAAATAGCCGTCGGGCCGTCGGCACCGCCGATAATACCGATTGCGCCTGCTTCCGTCGGGCTGAAGCCAAGAAGAATAGCGCCGATAAATGTAATAAAAATACCGATCTGTGCGGCTGCACCAAGAATAAAGCTCTTCGGATTTGAAATAAGGGGACCAAAATCGGTCATAGCGCCGATACCAAGAAAGATAAGCGGCGGATAGATACCGAGCTTAACGCCTTGATACAGATAGAACAATAAGCCGCCCGAGGCAGGTTTATTGTAATATGTGACACCGTTAAGAACGGTTTTTGCATAAGTAACTATTTCTCCGGGATGTGCTGCATTGTATTCATCAACAGGGATAAGCTCAGTCGAACCTCCCAGCGCAATACCCGGACAAAGGTTTACAAGAAGCATACCCACAGCAATAGGCAAAAGCACCAACGGCTCATACTGCTTTTTTACTGCGAGATAAATCAATACAAATGATATGAGGATCATCACATAATTTCGCCAGCCTAATGATGCGAAAGCTGAATCACCGATGATACCTAAAATGGAATTCCAAAGTTGTGATAAAATTTCCAAGACACCACTTCTCCTTTACGTTTAATCAGAAAGAGCGGGTATTTTCAGCCACACCGGCCGATTTCCACACCGAACGTCTTTTAGAGGACTTTTTGATTGACTTGATTTTCACTGTTCCCTCACCGAAAATGACTTCAATTGCCGCAGCGATCGCAGCAACGATTTCTCCAGGAACCGTGCCGTCATCCTCAGGCTGCTCCGTTTTCGTCTCCTCAACCGCAGCTTCAGCCTTTGCCGCAGCAGGAACAGCAGCTTCAACCTTTTCACTCTCGTTTTTCTCTTTCTTGTCCTTCTTATTGCTCATGCTATTCTGTACACTGCTTACAATCGTACTGTACAGCTTAATAATTCCGATAAGCAAAACAAGAACGGAAAAAACGATTACGATACCTGTCAGAAGAATAATCAAGCCAAGCTTCAAATTTTCTAACATTTCGTTCACTCCTTGCGTATAAATTACCGTAGTGACAGAAAGCTTATTTTCTGCCAATTTTGACATCTTATATTATATTATAAAACTCACGCAATTACAACAATTATTACGAAATTTTAAACATAAATTTTAACAGTTTTTAATATCTGCGAAAATTCGTCCCTATCTAAAAAATATCAGATCTCTTTTTCCGAACTTATTGTTATTGTCAGGAAAATGTGATATACTTATTCAGTAACAAATTTTGAAAGGATTTTCTTATGAAACGAAAGGATTATATTTCATGGGATGAATATTTTATGGGAGTAGCGCTTCTTGCTTCAAAAAGAAGCAAAGACCCGAATACTCAGGTAGGCGCATGCATCGTTGATTCAAACAATATTATTCTTTCAACGGGCTACAACGGATTTCCGATAGGATGTTCCGACGACGAATATCCGTGGGCACGTGAAGGTGACGATACAAAATACCCCTATGTAGTTCATGCCGAGCTTAACACAATTTTAAATGCAAACGGAAAAGACCTTCGCGGTTCAAGAATATATGTTTCTCTCTTCCCCTGTAACGAATGTGCAAAAGCCATCATTCAGTCCGGAATCAAAGAAGTTATCTATCTTTCCGACAAATATGCCAAATCAGTCGGTACGCTCGCTTCAAAAAGAATGCTCGCCTCGGCAGGCGTGACAGTAAGACAGCTTGAACCGTCAATAGAAAGTCTCACAATAAATTACAATATAGAATAAGGTCGAGGTCTGTTCAATGATAATTTCCACTTTTATTGCAGTTGTTTGCTTTATCGTGGTAGTTTTTGAATTTCTTT
>CAMHNT010000117.1 GCA_946186535.1 uncultured Clostridia bacterium | reverse complement strand
GGACTCCGCCAGCTTTTTGAAAAAAGCTGGGCAAAAACTTTAACCGTCCTCTTTCCGACTTTTTTTGTGTAATCTTAAAATTTCCTCATTTATAGCTATTTACAAACTAACCGAAAAAATAAAACACCTACGAAACAAAAGGTGGGAACCTTTTTGTGTGGTGCGTTTCGTAGGTGAGTTAAGCATATTAAATTTTCAGCGAGTAAAATTACTCCAGGTTTCCAAGTAAAGCGGCACCGATAACACCTGCATCGTTACCGAGTTTCGCAACGCAAACGTGAGTCTGCTTATCGTTGTGCTTTGTGTAGCGCTCTTTCTCAACAATTTTCATAAGCGGATTGATGAGACTGTCGCCCTCTTTGCTGATACCGCCGCCGATGCAAAGAACATCAGGCTGGAAAATATTTATTACGTTAACGATACCCGTTGCAAGGTAGCCAATATATTCCTTTACAACAGCCGTACCAACTTTATCTCCCTCACGCATAGCATTGAATGCAGTTATGCCGTTTACCTTGCTTACGTCGCCGTTTACGGATTTCAACATAAATGACTGAAGCGGATTCTCGTTTTCGATAGCTTCTTTAGTAAGATTAATAAGACCTGTAGCAGACGCATAAGCCTCCCAGCATCCGTTTCTGCCGCAATTGCAGTGTCTTCCGTTATGAACAATAACCATGTGACCAAGCTCTGCTCCTGCCTTATTCGAGCCGCTGTAGATCTTGCCGTCAATAATGATACCGCCGCCGACGCCCGTTCCGAGCGTAATAGCAACGGCATTCGTGCTGCCCTTAGCCGCACCTGCAAGATATTCACCGTAAGCCGCAGCGTTAGCGTCGTTTTCGATAAGAACCTTCTTGCCGAGTCTTTCCTCCATCATCTTCACGATTTTCCAGTTATGGAAACCGAAGTTTGCGGAGTACTCTATAATACCTGTCTCAGGATCAACAGCACCGGGAACGCCGATACCTACCCATTCAACATCATCAAGTGAAACCTCTGCCTTAGCGAGTGCCTGCATAGTGACAGAAGCCATTGAATCGCAAATCTCGCTCTCAGGGCGAGGAACAGCGGTTTTACAGTCAGCCTTCGCAAGAATATTGAAATTCTCGTCAACAACTCCGGCAACAATATTTGTGCCGCCCAAATCTATACCAACATAATACATCGTAATCAACTTCTTTCGGTTTTTACTGTTTACATTATACCACAAAGATCTGAAAATTCCCATTGACCAAACGTAAAATTTACACTTTTTTTCTTATGCATATTTAACAAACAAACAAAATTTACTGCAATATTTTGTTGCAACCTGTAATATATTGTTACCGATTATAGGACAATTTGTTATATTTATGTAAAAAGTTTCAGGAGACCACGTTCCGGGGATTTCCGTCGAGAAAAGCTTTCAGATTGCCGTAAACAACACCTATAAGCCTCTCCCTCGTTTCTGTCGGCGCCCACGCAACATGAGGAGTAATCGTCAGATTCTTCACCCCGAGAAGAGGGCAGTTCTCCGCCATCGGCTCTGTTTCAAGAACGTCGACCGCCGCTCCGGAAAGCGTTCCGTCCTCCAAAGCCTCCTTAAGAGCAAGCTCATCGACAACTCCGCCCCTTGCAGTGTTGACAAAAAACGAACCTTTTTTAAACCTTTTAAAGAGCTCACGGTCAAACATTTTCTCGCTGTCACTATTGAGCGGACAGTGAACCGTGACGAAATCGCTCTCAGAAACAAGCGATTCAATATCCACCTGAGCTGTGCCCTCGGGGAGTTCCTTTTCCGAGCGTGAGAAAACAAGAACTTTCATATTAAAAGCAAGCGCAATTTTCGCCACCGCCCTGCCGATACTGCCGAAGCCTACGATTCCGAGCGTTTTCCCCGAAAGCTCTTTCATATGATATACGAACGGAGAAAAAACGTCCGCTTTTATCCACTCGCCGCTTTGGACAAATCCGTTATACTCGCCGACTCTCGAACAGTGGTCGAGGATAAGCGCAAATGTATGCTGAGCGACTGCGTCGGTCGAGTATCCGGGAGCATTGCAGACCGTTATATTGCGTTGGTTTGTATAATCGAGATCGATATTATTGTAACCCGTTGCGAACAGACCTATATATTTAAGCTTCTCAGCCGAAGCCAGAGTTTTCTCGTTCATCGGAGTTTTGTTGCACAGAATAATATCTGCGTCCTTTATCCTTTCCGGAAGAAGCTCCGTGCCGCTGAGATCGTATTCGACGACCTCGCCGAAATCCCTGAAGCATTCAAAATCTATGTCTCCGTCCGATATCGTTTTTCTGTCGGGAATAACTATTTTCATATTATAAGACACACTAACACCTCCGATAATAATTTTACACCAAAACGAACCATAAAGCAATTCATCGGAAATAATTCCGAAAATATTCGCTGCTCAAAAAGGCAAAAAACAAAAAACGACTGTATCGAATTATCGGTACAGCCGTTTTCTGGTATTATCAAAAAAATTAAGTTATTTCAAAATTGTATATAGATTTCAAATATCTAAGTATGATAAAATAACACAAAATAACAAACCGGACGTTTCCGCCCGGTTTGCAATTATTGAAACTGTCAGTTTAAATTATCTGTTTACAGCGTCAGCAAGATCCTTGATCAATGTGCCATCAGCCAATGCTGTACCAGCATTACTAGACTCGTCTGTTACGATTGTGAGAACGCCGTCACCAGATACTGTGTAACCGATAACATAATCCTTACCACCGATGTGACGTGTGAAGTATGTATCGGAGCCTTTTGCGAACTTAGCTGTATCGATGTCGTTAGCCTTCAATACCTGCTGAACTGTCAAAGCATCATCTGTAGCAACTACACCAGCGTAGTCTGTTGTATCGATGTGAGCCAATCTGTTGTTAACTGCTTCCTTAACGAGCATTGCTGTTGTAGCACCGTCAGACTTCATTGTAGAAACCTTCGAGCTGTTGATTGTTGTTGTGATTACCGGGATTGCGATTGCTGCCAAGATTGCGAGGATTGCAATAACGATTACAAGCTCAACGAGTGTAAAACCTTTCTTGGACTTCTTTGCCTGGATCTTCTGCATCATTGTCATAATTCATTACCTCTTTCTTTTTTAAAATTTTGTTCCACAGGTTTATGACTGACCTGTGTTTTGATTGCATATTTATAATACAATAAATCCGGAAATAAGTCAACACTTTTTTTTATTTTTTTAAAACTTTTTATGTAAAAAGATATTGAATTTTTTTGTGCATTTTTACCAATTGAATTTGAAGCCTATTCAAAAAACGACAAATTCCCGTCATATTGCACTATAGCAGAGATTTCGCTATGTGAAAAATACACAAAATCCCCCTTCACACACACTTCACTCTAGCAAAAAAATTTTGAAAAAAATATAAAAAAAGGTTGAAAAACAGTAAAAAACAGTAATTTTTTTATTAGTAACTTGTTAGTAACACGTTAGTAGCAAGGACATTTTTGTTGACAGCTTCGGATTATGCTTGAAAGGAATTAAAAATATGAAAAACCCAAACGGATTCGGCTCGGTAGTAAAACTCTCAGGAAACAGACGCAGACCTTATGCTGTAAGAAAAACGGTCGGCTTTAATGAAAAGGGACACCCGATTTATGTTTTCATAGGTTATACCCCGACTCGAGAAGAGGGACTCGTGATGTTGGCTGAGTTTAACAAGAACCCATACAATATAGAGGATATAAATATTACTACACAAGATCTATACAAAAGATGGTATGAAACTCAGAAAAGTTCAATGTCAAAGGCTCTCAGAGGTTCCATGCAGTCGGCATGGAAGCACTGCTCGTCTGTTTACGACCTTGCATACAGAACATTAAAATCCTATCATATACAGGATTGTATTGATAACTGTCCGCTCAGCTGCAGCACAAAAGCTTCAATCAAGAATCTCTTCAATCATCTCGATACCTTTGCAATGGAGCTTGACATAATCACACGCAGACGTGCGTTAATGGTAAAAACTCCGACTATTCCCGATTCAACAAGAAAACCGTTCAGCAGAAACGAAATAAGCCTGCTTTGGGAAAATTCCGAAAGAGAGTGGGTCGATACGGTGCTTATTTTCATTTATACGGGAATGAGATTAAGCGAGCTTCTGAATGTGACACGAGAGGATATAAATTTAAATGATATGACCATAACCGGCGGTGTGAAAACTGCAGCCGGAAAAAACAGAATAATTTCTATCCACCCGAGAATTCTTCCTTTTATAAAAGCCAGGCTTGAAAAGGGCGATGAGTACCTTTTAACGTATAAAGATAAGAAATGTTCCAAAACACAATATTATACAGAATGGGGAAAACTCATGTCCGGCTTGCATTTGGAACATACACCCCACGAATGCCGTCACACCTTCCGTTCACTTATGGACAGCGCAGGAGCGAACAAGCGCTGCATAGATTTGATAATGGGTCACAAGTCAAAGGACGTCGGAGAACGTGTCTACACACACAAGACGATTGAGGAGCTTTTTCAGGCAATCTGCATGATTGAATAAAAACGGCTAGTAACACGTTAGTAACAAAAGTATTTCCGATTTTAGATATTAGGTGGAAAATTCTAGAGAAATCATGTGAGTTATTCAGTCCCGAAATCCCCCATTTTTTCTGTATAAAAGAACGGATTCCGTAGGAACTGCAAAACGAGTTTCAAGGTAACTTAAACGTATCTACAGTTTAGGAAAGATTTATTGTATTATAAATATGCAATCAAAACACAGGTCAGTCATAAACCTGTGGAACAAAATTTTAAAAAAGAAAGAGGTAATGAATTATGACAATGATGCAGAAGATCCAGGCAAAGAAGTCCAAGAAAGGTTTTACACTCGTTGAGCTTGTAATCGTTATTGCAATCCTCGCAATCTTGGCAGCAATCGCAATCCCGGTAATCACAACAACAATCAACAGCTCGAAGATTTCTACAATGAAGTCCGACGGTGCTACAACAGCAATGCTCGTTAAGGAAGCTGTTAATAACAACCTTGCTCACATCGATACAACAACTTACAACGGTACTCCGGCTACAGATGACAGTTTGACAGTTCAGACAGTACTCGCAGCTAACGACATCGACACAGCTGCTTTTGCAACAAAGAACAAGGGTGACACATTCTACAGCCGTCACATTGGTGGTGAGGATTATGTTATCGGTTGGACAGTTGATGATAATCGTGTTCTCAACATCACAACAGACTTGGCTGCGAAGGCTGGTACACCATTTACGGATGACACAACAATCGGTGAACTCGCTGAAAAAGTAAACAAATAATTTAAACTTAACGTTTAATAATCGCAAACCGGGCGGAAACGTCCGGTTTGTTATTTTATCATACTCAGACATTCCAAATCTATACCCCACTTCTGAAAATAACTTAATTTTTTTGATAATGCCCATAAATAACCTTCGTGCAAAGAAAAACGCTTTGCGCACGGAAATTCATTCGGAATCATTCTTCTCATCTTCGAACGAATTTCTTCCCTCAACAGCCGGCTCGGTTCAGTCCGGCTGTTATTTTTTTCAAAAAACAAAAAACAAAGCTGTCACACCTTCCGACCCCAAAACCGCTGACGGTATATCCGTAACCGCACGGTCAGGGTATCGGTGTGACAGCCTCGTTTTGTCCCTGAAACGTTTCGAGGACGCGCGCCTTTCCGCTAAAACCCGATACTAATTTTCATTACTCTTCATGAACTTCTGCGGATTCACCCATTTCCCGTTTTCCTTCACGGCAATATGAACGTGGGACTCCTCCGCCGTTTCGCAGGGAATTGCATAAACCGTTCCAAGAAAATCGCCTGCCGAAACAACCTCTCCCATCTGTACGAGCGCAGTCTGAGCCAGACCGCAGTAGTACGATTCAACGCTGTCGGAATGCTCAACAACAACAACATTCCCCCACATATCGTCATAATAGATATCCTTCACAACTCCGCTTCCCATTGCTCTGACCTTGTCATCGACGTCGGCTTCATAGTCGATTCCCGGGTGCGCTCTGAAATCTCCGAGAGTTTCGTTGTAGACCGGAGCTTCCGAATACTCCGCCATAATTTTCTTGTTGTTGATCGGAGACGAAGTGAAAACGACCTCCCGGTTCTTTTCCTCCGATTTTTCGTCCTTCTTTTCGTCTTTGACGCCGCTCACGACAGCGTTAACCTGAGCGTCGTCAACCTCAAACTCCGGATCGGACGACGCCGAAGAAGAAATTTCGTCACGGTCGGTATCGCTGCTTTCATACGTTATGACCTCGGGATTTAAGTATGAATTCACGTTATTCACGGTAGTCCACAGCGCCGCACCTATCGCAACCATACAGATCGACAGAGCAGTCAGAAAGCCTTTTGTAAATGTTTTTCCGTTCTTTCTATTTCTATGCTCGTAATCGTCCTCATATTCGTCCTCGCTGTCAAAAAATTCCTGTTCGTTTTCATCATCAAAATAGTCGTTAAAAAAATTTTTGTCCACGTTAACACCTCCAATCATATTATTGGAATTCCTTCCTTTTTTATTCAGTGTTATTCCAAATTTTTTTGTTTAAAAGACAGTAGGATTAATTTCATCTGAATCTAATACTCTTTCTTTTCTAAGATGTGGATAGAATAAGCTGCACCAACGAAAAGCCTTTGGAGAAGAAAGCAAGGGTTCGGGAGCGCAGCTCCCGATGGGTGTGGGCGAAGCCCACACCCAGAATAGCCCCCTCCGGCAGGGAGGGGGTTGGGGGTGGGTTGGCTTTAAGAAAAGATTCAGCTTCGTAGAAAAATTTTTTCCGGAAATAAATCGGAATTTTGGGCGGCAGCCCCAATGAGTGCAGAGCAATGTCATTAACTTAGCGTGATTTATTCTACCGGTTAGGGAACGCTCTCTGCCAGAGCGTCCCCTCTCCCAAAACAGTCCCCCGGACTGTTTTGGGATTCACCCCTTGCAGAGGGCTGAACGCCAAGGTGTTTCGCTCGTTGCGACGAGCGACCAAAGGCTCTGCCTTTGGAAACCGCCAGCTTTTTGAAAAAAGCTGGGCAA
>CAMHNT010000116.1 GCA_946186535.1 uncultured Clostridia bacterium | reverse complement strand
CGAACGGATCTTTTCCTGTCGGCTGTAATTTTTTTGAAATTAATACTGATTTCTGATTAAAAGACTTAAAGATTTTAATTAGAAATCAGTATAATATATACTTCTTTCAAATTTCTTAAATAAAAAGCAAAAAGCGTAAGTCACTGCGACCTACGCTAAATCTGCTGAGTAAGATGTGATATTGACAGAACGTATGCGACATAAATGCCGCGAACTTTAACTACAAATATGTTACCATAAAATCCGGAAATTGTCAAGAAATATACAAAAGAAATCTTACCAATTTTATTTTTGAAAGTTTGTAAATTTTAACTATAACGAAAATTCTTTAAATTTGTTATAATTATATCATACTAACTATACGAATAAGACGATATATTTTGTTATATTATACTATATCCGATTTCTGAAGTCAATATTCATGAAAATAAATTTTATTGCAATTGCTGTAACACAATTGTTACAAACATCAGAAGCATCCGTTAGATGATGCAAAAAACACGATTAAAGAAAGGATAAGGAATCTAAAAATGTATGAGCTTAACGACGTTTTGGTTTACGGAAATAGCGGAGTTTGCCGTCTTGTTGACATCAGAAAAGAACAGTTTTCCGGAACTCCAACAATGTATTACATACTGTCCCCTGTTTTCAACGGTCAGTCAATGCTTTACGTTCCCATCGAAAACACGGCTCTTTCTTCGAAGCTTCGCCCTGTCATGATGAAAGAAACTCTTCATGAAATGATGCTCAAAGCAAAAAGCAACGACGTTTCATGGGAGAACGACGATCGTTTACGAAGTGAAAAGTTCCAGGATGTTCTGTCTCACGGTCTCAGTGAGGAGCTTCTGTCCGTAATGAAAAGTCTTGTTATCCACAAAAATGAGTTAAAAAAGACAATCAAAAAGCTTCATAGTGCGGACGAAAGAACTCTTAATTTGTGCGAAAAAATAGTCGGAGAAGAGTTTGCTTTTGCGTTCGGAGTTGATCTTCAGGACGCACTTTCTCACATTGAAAGCGAGCTTTCCGAGGCTGCTTGATTTTTATCTCATACTGTTCTCAGATCAAAAACACGTCAGCCCCTCTCATGCAATCCCTGTTAAAAAGCTTTTAAAGTTTTTTAACAGGGATTAGGGCTTGTTTGAAAAATAGCAAAGTGACTGGATATTTCGCTAAGGCGAGGTGATTTCGAGGAAAAAAGCGGAGGAATACTGACGTATTCCGAGCATTTTTGACGATGTAAATCACCCGCATTAGTAGAAATAGACAGTTGCTTTGATTTTTCAAACAGCCCATAGTATCAAGCATTTACTTATGCCCCCCTCTGCAAGCTTAACGTTTGCGGAGGGGGGTATATCACATCATCATTATATTTATCACTGTCATTTCATCATTCTGCTTCTGAATTTCTTTTATCTCCTCTTCGGAATATCTGATTTTCAGACGTTTGCCGCAATCCGGGCACTTCTTTAAATTCCTGTCGTACTGCTTATTGCAGCTTTCGCAAAACTTTATCATTACGCCTATCAACTCACAAATATTTTTTAATCATTAACCGCTGCTTCTTCATAAACCGGCTTTTCTTCCGCGATCTCACTCTCTTTTGTCTTTGTGCAAAGCATAACAAGAATTCCTAAAACACAAACAACAGTGACTCCAAGTCCGCCCTCAAGTCCGAATTCTCCGCCGTTTAAAATCGTCTTCGATTCCACCGAGGTCATCTTAAAAATACTTGTCATTTCGCTCATGCCGCTGACGTTGATTCCGTAGAAATTTCCCTGAACAAAATTCCAGAGAGAATGTATTGCGCAAACGCCCCAGATATTGCCGCGCTTGAGCATATAAACGCCTGCAAAAACACCGAACAGAACAAGGTTAATAAACGCAAGCACAGATATGCCGGGATTCGAAAGATGCAGGCAGGCAAACATAACAGAAGAAACCGCAATCGCTGCAGAAACGGGAATACGTCTTTGAAGCGATACCATGAAATACCCTCTGAGAATAACCTCCTCGCTCATTCCCTGAATCAGAAAGCCGAGGAAATACAAACCTATAAATCCCCATGAAATGTCGGGATTTATGCCGTCAAATTTCAAAGCTCCCGTCACAAGACATATTCCCACAGCCAGCGAAAATATAACAGTTCCTACCAATGCACCCGCAAGATACTCCGACAACGCATTTCTCTTTCTGAATCCCATCGTCGAGAGCTTTCTTTTCTCAAATGCCCTGCAATAAATCATAGCCGTAACCGTACCGCAGACTGTTGCCGCAAGAGAAAGAATCATCAGAGTTTCCGGAAGATTCGACGCAATCGCAGTAATTTTTTCACTCAACTGGTCTACGGTTATCGAACCGGCAGCATAGTCTGAAAGGACCTGCTGATATTCGGCATTATTGAAAAGATACTCTATTTCGGGAACTCCGACAACAAGCCCCTCCAGAATTGCTCCGACAATAAAAACCGCAGCAAAAATCAGAATCTCAAAAATCACGAAATAGCTTTTGCTGTTCTTCGCTTCATCGAGCATCTTAGTTCTCGGAAGACTCATCTTAACTTTCATAGATTTTCTCCTCCACAAATATATCTTATTTTCCGAACATTACGTTTTCGTTGTTGAACAGCTTCGTCAGAATGAAAAGTCCGACTGCAGAATACAGAACGTTGCTCAGAATTGTTGTTACAAGATTAACCGGCTGCAAATTAAACGAGAATATCCCTATCATACTCTGAACGGAATTGTATACCGGAATCAGATACCAATAGAATTCCTCCTTTGCCCCTGTCGAATACATTGAAGCAAAGCTTATTATGGTTACAATTATCATTATTGGCATAACAAGTGTCGATGCTTCCTTTACCGTTTTTGCAGCAGCAGACAAAATCGAAATCACAGTTACAAAAAGCATAACTGTTGAAAGAATAACTACTATAAGCCACAGATAATCGGTAAACATATAGTATTCACCCGAAAGTCCGCCGACCGTTTCATTCATTTCACCCAGCAGAGCAGGCATTGAAAGGAATGTTCCAAGGAAGCTGGAAAGACCGCTCAGAAGCGCCATAACCGAAAGTGCAAATATCTTGCCAAGAATTATCTGATTTCTCGGTACAGGCGTAATGAGCATGGTAGCAATCGTACCTCTCTCCTTTTCTCCAGCGATACTTTCAGGAGCAAGAGAAGCGCATGACGAATACATAAGAGTCATCAGAAGCATCGGCAGAAACATTGAAAAAAGTGTACCTGAGGTTTCTGCTTCCGTTGCAACATCGTACTTATTTATATCGTCCTCAGATTGGACAAAATTAATATTGAACACATTGCTTACATGTTCCTCAATATTGTCAAGAATACCGCAGAATGATGAATATGCATTGCTTGATGCTATGCTTGCCGAATAGTAGTAAATCTCTACATTCGGAATGCTTTCCCTATAGGCTGTGGAATTATATTCAATAAGCTCCTCTCGGAAATTCTCGGGAAATACAACGCAGAGATCATATTTCTTTTCGGACAGCTCCTCTTTTATTTTGTCAAGCTCGCTTAAATTAACCTCGGTAAAATTATAGCTCTCGTCTGAAAAAGACTGATAAAGCTGTTCCGGCATATTAACCGCCGCAATCTCATATACGGATGCCGATTCATCAAGCATCGAATTCATAGCATTTCCCATAACCGTATATATCACAAATATAAGCAATCCAGGCATAATGATCGTTGTGAAGAGCAAACGCTTATCACCGAAGAATCTCGCCAGTTCCTTTTTAAAAACGACAAACGCTCCGTTTTTCATACCTCATCCCCCTTCCTCTCAAAATACAGATCAAAGAAAACATCTTCGAGAGATTTTTCCTTTGTTATATTTTCGAGATCATCGCAAATCACCATCTCACCGTCGACTATAATTCCGACCCTGTCACATATCTTTTCAATAAGACTGAAAATGTGAGTTGAAACAAGAACCGTCTTTCCACGGTTCTTAAGCTCGATCAGAAAGTCTGTCACAACCTTTGCCGTTATTACGTCAAGTCCGTTCGTTGGTTCGTCAAAAATAATGATGTCCGGGTCATGCACGAGCGAAACAACAAGTGAAACCTTCTGTTTCATGCCCGTTGAGAGATTCGCAACCTTTACCTGTGCGAACCTGTCTATTCCGAATTTTCCGAACAGCTCCGTCTTCCGCTGATTTCTCACGTCATCGGGAACCTTGTGCATATCCGAGAAGAAATCAAAAAGAAAATCGGGAGTGAAAAAATCCTCGAGCTTAAGCTCGCTTGTGAGAAATCCGATTTTTTTCCGGACCTCTTCGGGCTGTCCGACAACGCTGACTCCGTCCACAAGAGCATCTCCGCTGTCGGGCTTTATCAGAGTTGCAAGCATTCTCAGCGTGGTTGTCTTTCCTGCTCCGTTAGGTCCCAGAAGTCCAAATATCTCGCCTTCATACGCCGAGAACGAAAGATCCTTCACGGCAGTTTTTGTTTTCTCGCTTGTCTTTTCAAGCTTCTGCTGTTTTGAAGACAGCTTAAAGGTTTTTGAAAGACCGGAAACCTTTAGAATCTCCTTCATGGTTCTTACCTTCCTTTTTTCAAATTCTTATTTACAGTATACCATATAAATTATGTACACGGTGTAAATTCTGATTGTCCCGCTCAAACTGTATATCAACAGTATATACAGTTATAACTGTTTTGTCAATAGTCTGACAAAAAAATTTTTTTATGAAATATTTTTATCTTTTTCCGTATTGAAAAGGAAGTGCGGATTTGATATACTTATATTGAAATTGATATAAATTTTCTGTTATAAACAGTGCATAATAAAAATGAAAGGGTGAAATTTATGTCTTTAAAGATAACATCAGAAAATTTTGAACAGGAGGTTCTTAACAGCACCGAGCCTGTTCTCGTGGATTTCTATGCTGACTGGTGCGGTCCGTGTCAGATGCTCGCTCCGATTCTCGAGGATATTTCCGATTCCGACATCGGCGTAAAGGTCGGCAAGCTTAACGTTGATGAGGAAATGCCTCTCGCTTTACAGTACGGCGCTCGTTCGATTCCGCTTCTCATACTCTTCAAAGACGGAAAGCCTGCCGCAAAAAGCTTGGGCTACGTTGAAAAGGAAGAGATCCTGAAACTTATCGAGGGCGCAAATGGCAATTAAATTTAATCCCGACGAAAAGGTAGTTAAGGTCATAAAAGAAGGACTGAAAAAGAAAAACGGTTACTGTCCGTGCAGACTCGAGACAATACCGGAAAATAAATGTATGTGCAAGGAATTCAGAGAGCAGATTGCCGACCCTAATTTTGAGGGTTTCTGCCATTGCAGACTGTACTATAAAACCAAAGATTAAACAACAAATAGTGCTGTAAAAATTCCGGACGGATTTTACAGCACTATAAATTTATATAAAGGAAAGCAGGAAAGAAAATGAAAACAGGATTGGTCCTCGAGGGAGGGGCGATGAGAGCGACCTATACGGTCGGCGTTCTGGACGTCTTGATGGAAAACAAAATAAAGTTTGACGGTATCATCGGAGTTTCCGCAGGTGCGATCCACGGGGCAAGCTACGCTGCAAATCAGCCCGGAAGAAATATCCGCTACTACAAAAAGTACGCTTCCGACAAGCGCTTCATGAGCTTCCGCACATTTCTGAAAACAGGAGACATCGTAGGAAAAGACTTCTGCTACAATGAAATTCCATGGAAGCTTGACCCGATAGACAATGAAACACTGAAAAACTCCTCTACGGAATTCTATGTTGTCGCAGCAAATGTCGAAACCGGAAAGTCGGAATATATCAGAGTAAAGGATTTAAAAGACCCTGTCCAGATGGAATACCTGAGAGCCTCGGCGTCTATGCCGCTTGTTTCGAAAATCGTTGAGGTTGACGGAAAAAAGCTGCTTGACGGTGGAATCACCGACAGTATTCCGCTGAAAGCCTTTCAGGATATGGGATTTGAAAAAAATGTAGTAGTTGCCACAAGAGCAGACAGTTATGTCAAAAAGCCGGAAAATCCTTTACTTTCAAAAATTTTCTACAGAAAATACCCTGAATTCGTTAAAGCTTCAACAGACCGCCCGAAAATGTACAACGACGAAAAAGCATACATACTCGACCAGGAAAAACAGGGAAAAATATTTTTTATCCGCCCAAGTGAAGACCTCGATATTTCAAGAACCGACACAGTCCCCGACCACCTGGAAAGAGTCTATCAGATAGGAAGAAAGGACGCCGAAAAAAGGTTGTCGGAGCTGATTGATTTTTTGAATAAATAATACTATTCTTCAACAAAAATTGGACAGCCTTTCATTGGAGAATATTATTAATACTATTTCTTTTATAAGCTATCGATATACTCTCATTTCAAGCTATCTTTTTATAAACCTTTCGCCACCCCCAACCCCCTCCCCGGAGGGGGCTTTATGGGTTCAGGGCTTCGCCCTGAACCGATTGGGACTGCGTCCCAAACCCTGCTTTTCTCTCAAAAACATTTATCTATCAATTAAAAGTGAAATAGTATAACATACAAAAGCAACAAACCGATATGTACAAATATCAAATTTATTTTGCATAAAAATACCGGAAAGCTCCGATTTCACGAGCTTTCCGGTAAAATTTAACAGCGCGTCAAAAGGGATTCGAACCCCCGACCTTCCCCTTAGGAGGGGGACGCTCTATCCAGCTGAGCTATTGACGCAGATACATGAAAGTGTAAATATATCTAAAAACAATTATAGCATAGATGAGATTTAAAAACTCATCTATGCTATAATATCATAAATATATCGCACTTGTCAAGACACTTTGAAAGAAAGTCCAGGGTTTTTGAATGAGTAAAAAATATGTAAACAGTTTTAAAATATACTTGATCAAGTCGCCTTGGAGCGGCGAGGTAAATTTGTTTTAGCCTTCGGGAAGGGACGCTTTCTGCCAAAGCGTCCCTCTTTCCAAAACAGTCCGCCGGACTGTTTTGGAAATTCACCCTTGCAAAGGGCTGAACGCTAAGAGAGTTTCGCCGTCTGCGGACGGCGACCAAGGGCGCTGCCCTTGGATCCTG
>CAMHNT010000115.1 GCA_946186535.1 uncultured Clostridia bacterium | reverse complement strand
AGTTGGTGTGCGTATTTCGTCTGCCGTTGGCAGTTTTGTCTCTCACTGCGCCGACAATCTCCCACACAACGGTAAGACCTATCAGCGAAACGATAACGCCTATAACTTTCTTTCGGTTCTCATCGGCGGTCACCGTTCTGAACAGCGCCCCCACCTTCGGGACCTTGAAAACAACCCTTCCGACGACGTTATCCCAAAGGACGGGACTTCCGTCATTCGTAAGATTCGCGTCACCCTTCGTAGTGAAGTAACGGTTCGCTGAGTCGATTGCAACGACCCTGTGAGTTACCAGAATGCCGTCCTCATTGAGGACATAGGTGACAACGTCATTTATATCAATCTCAGCCGGAGCAACTTCTTTTACGAAAATCAGGCTGTCAATAGGATAAAGCGGTTCCATACTTCCGCTGTCGACCGTGAGCATATTGAATCCCATCATCTTCAGCCCCACAAGTCCGACTGCGATAATAACGAAAAAGGTAATAAAAAACGTAGAAATAAAATTTGAAATCAGCTCTCCGAGACTTTCTTCCTCTTCCTCGTCCTGCGTTTTAACTTCTTCCTCAATCGCCTCTTCCTTCTTCTTTTCTTTCATATTCAAAACCTCATAAGAATCAACCGTAGATTTCATATCCTTGATATACAGCATAGCCAATAAATAATCCTGCACCGAATATCGTCGACAAAAATCATATGATTTTGTCCAGTAACTTACAAAAAATAAATATAAAAAGCACATCGACATTCTGCTTCTTTTTTGTGAATATTCACCATTCAATGTAAATTGTTAATTAATTAATACATAAACATTTGATTTATTAATAATATTTTGTATTAATATGCCGTAAATAATGACATTTTCTTCGGTACAAAAACAGACCACGCCCCGAAACAAAAAAGGCACTCCGGAAAATCCGAAGTGCTTTTTTATCGTGCAAAGCAAATATTACTTTTGTGTAAAATCATTGACAAAATGTTACATTTATTGTATCATATAAAAAGTTGAGTACTGCATTAAAGCATTATGATGAATCTTCTCTATGGATATTTTTTCCGTTAGGAAACGAATTCATCGCTGCAATAAAAAGCGGCATTGCATCCGGCTCTCGCCGGCAGGCGGTTCCTCCCGAATCCGGGAGGAGGTGATAACCTTATGGATATTATTTTCCAGACAGTTGTGCTTACAGCATATTCTGTTAAACAGGTTATCACGCTTGTGCGTTCGGTCGTAACAAACCGAACACACAGGAGATAATCTCTTTGTAGGGCTTTTAGGCCTCGTGCGGAATCTGCGTTAAGATTCCTGCTCTCGAGGTTCTTAAGAGAACCTCATACATAAGAGAAACACCGCCCAATCTCCCAAATTGACGGTGTTTTTCTTATTATCACCAAAACTAAGGGAGGAACCGCTTAAAGTGCAGTACTCAACCTTTATTATTTATATTATACATCAATACAAAAAAATGTCAAGCACTCCGGAAAATCCGAAGTGCTTTTTTGTTTTATTATTTATCCAACGGCTTCATCGTCGGGAAAATCAGAACGTCTCTGATTGACGCACTGTCCGTCAGAAGCATAGCGAGTCTGTCAATGCCCATGCCCATGCCACCTGTCGGAGCCATGCCGTACTCAAGCGATGTGAGGAAGTCCTCGTCAAGCATCTGAGCCTCATCGTCACCGCTGTCCCTGAGCATAAGCTGATGCTCAAAACGCTTTCTCTGGTCGATAGGATCGTTAAGCTCCGAATAAGCATTCGCAAGCTCTCTTCTTGTAGCGAAAAGCTCAAAACGCTCTACGATCTCCGGAACGCCCTTCTTGCGCTTTGTGAGCGGAGAAACCTCAACCGGATAATCATAGATGAATGTCGGCTGAACAAGATTCTCCTCAACCTTCTCTTCGAAAGCCGTGTTGAGAATGTTTCCCCATGTGTCGGTTGACTTTACCTCAAGGTGAAGCTCCTTCGCTACTTCCTTAGCCTTTTCTGTATCGCCGATGAATTCGCTGAAATCAACGCCGGTATACTCCTTAACTGCTTCCATCATTGAAACTCTCTTAAACGGAAGCGCAAGACTGATCTGCTCGCCCTGATACTCGATCTGATCAGTGCCGTTAACAGCGAGACACGCTTTGTTGATGAGCGTTTCGGTAAGCTCCATCATTCCTCTGTAGTCCGTGTAAGCTTCATAAAGCTCAATCGTAGTGAATTCAGGGTTATGCTTTACGTCCATGCCCTCGTTTCTGAAAAGTCTGCCGATCTCATAGACCTTTTCCATACCGCCTACGATAAGTCTTTTCAGATAGAGCTCAGGCGCAATACGAAGATAAAGATCAATGTCAAGTGTGTTGTGATGAGTGATGAACGGTCTTGCAGCCGCACCGCCCGGGATCGTATTAAGGATAGGAGTTTCAACCTCGATATATCCTCTGTTGTCAAGCTCCTCACGGATAGTTTTAATAATAACGCTTCTCTTGATGAATGTATCCTTAACCTCAGGATTCATGATCAAATCAACGTAACGCTGGCGATATCTAAGATCGGTATCCTTGAGTCCGTGGTATTTCTCCGGAAGCGGAAGCAATGATTTCGAAAGGAGCGTGACCTTCTGAGCGTGAATGCTGACCTCACCGACTCTCGTTCTGAAAACGAATCCCTCAACGCCGATGATATCACCGATATCCCACTTGAGCAAGCCCTTGTAGACGTCCTCACCGAGGTCATCGATTTTAGCGAAGATCTGAATCTTTCCGCTTCTGTCGTGAATGTCAATAAAAGCGACCTTGCCCTTTCCTCTTTTGCTCATGATTCGGCCTGCAACAGACACAACCGTCGGTTCCGTCTGTTCGCTCTCGGTCTTTTCAAAGCTCTCTATGATATCCTTTGCATATCCCGTTCTGTCGTAGGTTGTCACCTCGAACGGATCGCTGCCCTGCTCCTGCAGAGCCGAAAGCTTGTCTCTTCTTACCTGCAGAATATCGCTACTGTTCTGGCTCTGCTGTTCGTTGTTCTCACTCATTGCTATATCCCCTTTACACTGATTCTTTTCCTATATTAAAAATTATCTTGTGATCTCCAAGACATTAAGTTCCAGCTGGCCGCCGTTGGGCAAATCAACAATTGCTTTTTCTCCGACCTTCTTGTCAAGGAGTGCATGACCGACAGGCGATTCGTCGGAAATTTTGTTGTTCTCAGGCTCTGCCTCACTTGCACTTACAATATGATAAACAACCTCTTCCTCAAAAAGAACGTTGAAAACCTTGACTTTTGAGCCTATGTGAACGTGTTCGTTTGAGATCTCGCTCTCGTCAAGAATTCTTGCGTGCTTGAGAGTTACCTCGATATCGGCGATTCTTGCTTCCATCTGAGCCTGTTCGTTCTTCGCGTCATCGTACTCACTGTTCTCCGAAAGGTCGCCGTAGGAGCGTGCAAGCGCGATTTTATCAGCCATTTCCTTACGTTTGACGGTTTTTAAATAATCAAGCTCGTCTTGGAGAGCTTTAAGACCTTGTGCGGTAAGTAAAATTTCCTTCTGCATAAATTAATCCACCTTTTAAATATATTCTGTAACGCTGATATCTTTTCAATTGAAATTGCCCGTACCCATAACAATACAGACAAATACACATAGTTTATTATAGACATTTATCACTCATATGTCAAGGCTTTTTTGATGCCAAAACGGACTTCTGTCAGCGACAAAAGTCCGTTCTCGGATCGAAAAATTTATTATCTGCTTGTAACAATATACGGCTGAATTGCGCCTGCAAGCTTATTCATCGGCATCGTCTGGAGATACACCTTACCGGGACCGGTAACAACGGTATTGAACAATCCTTCTCCGCCGAAAATCATATTCTTAATGCCGGGAACCTGCTGGATATCCATCCGGCAGGTTGCGTCCATCGCTGCGATGTAGCCCGTATCAACAACAAGCTGCTGACCCGGCTGAAGATCATATTCAACAACATATCCGTCAAACTCGACGAATGCGATGCCCTGACCGGAAAGTCTCTGCATAATGAAACCCTCTCCGCCGAAAAGACCTGCACCGAATTTCTTCTGCAAAAATACGGAAAGAGTAACACCCATCTCGCTCGCAAGGAATCCTCTCTTCTGAACGATCATATCACGTCCTGGAGAAATCGTGAAAGCACGGATACAGCCCGGAAGACTTGACGCAAATGAAATCATTCCCTGACCGCCCTCGGCAGTATAGATGTTCTGGAACATTCCTTCACCGGAAAACATACGTCCTACGGCTTTTCCGATACCGCCGTTCGTCGTAGTTTCCATTCTCATGTTAGGCGTCATCCACGCCATGCCGCCGTTCTGAGTGATCATACTCTCCTTGACGTTAAGCGTACAAACAACTGCCGGCAATGTATCGCCTACGATCTGATATTGCATAGTTTAATCCTCCTTTTAAATCTTCCATAAATAATATTATCGTCTGACAACGGATAACAAAACAATAAACTATAGTAAACGACATTATTCTTTTTACTTTGATGAAATCTGAGCTGATTTCGGGGGCTTTCCGGTCGCCCTCGACCCCCTTCGGATTTACAAAAAGAAAAATTATTTATGATGTTTACTATAGGCAATACCGCACAAAGATTGTGCCGAAGATGCGTAGTCAGATTTTTCGTCAGAGTGCATAAATCGACCGCAGGAATACTGACGTATTTCAAGGGAGTTTTGTGTACTATGACGGAAAATATGCAAGCAGATTTGGTGCAGGGTGCCCGCAGCACACCAAGAAGTCAAGCCGCAAGGTGCAGACTGATTGGATTGTGCTGCAAATGCCCTTGGGGGGTACCGTCAGGCGGTCTTTGTGCGGTGTTGCCTATAAAACATCTTCCAAAACAGCCCACTAAATTTATGATATTTAGTGGGCTGTAAGATTATCTATTCAATATTAAGCCGTGTCCCGTCCGAAAAATCCGGACACAAAACCGCTCTGTAATTTATAATCCGTTAGTTTGTGATCGTCTGCTCTGTTTCCTTGTCGAAGAGATGAATCTTCTCAACATCGATAGCGATCTGAATCATATCGCCCGGCTGAGCCTGTGATGTCGGAGCAACTCTTGCTGTGAACGGAATACCGTCAACGGAAACATAGAGATAAATTTCAGCGCCCATAAGCTCTGTTACTTCAACATTAGCCTCGAGAACGCCCTCCGGATGAGTAGCGATGAACTCAGGATCGTCGGAAATATGCTCAGGACGGATACCGAACGTAACGTCTGTATCAACATAGTCCTCAAGCTGATAGTCGAGGTTCTTTGACTCAGGAAGACGAACCGAATACTGACCGAACTCAAGATAGTAGTCTGCACCTCTCTGAGTGATTCTTCCGTCGGCAAAGTTCATCTGAGGTGAACCGATGAAGCCTGCAACGAACTCATTGCAAGGAAGGTCATAAAGATGCTGAGGAGTATCAACCTGCTGAATGAAACCGTCCTTCATGATAACGATTCTCGTACCCATGGTCATAGCCTCTGTCTGGTCATGAGTTACGTAGATGAATGTTGTTGCGAGTCTCTTGTGGAGCTTTGAGATCTCAGTTCTCATCTGAGCACGGAGCTTAGCGTCAAGGTTTGAAAGCGGCTCGTCGAGAAGGAATACCTTAGGATCACGAACGATAGCACGACCCAAAGCAACACGCTGTCTCTGACCACCGGAGAGAGCCTTCGGCTTACGGTCGAGGAGATGGTCGATGCCGAGGATT
The DNA here is from genome assembly GCA_946186535.1 of uncultured Clostridia bacterium. Classification (GTDB taxonomy): domain Bacteria; phylum Bacillota; class Clostridia; order Oscillospirales; family Acutalibacteraceae; genus RUG592. The sequence continues at coordinate 1,430 of CAMHNT010000115.1, read as the reverse complement.
CTTGCAGCCTCTTCAACTCTTCTCTTAATTTCGTCCTGAGGAGTTTTTCTGAGTTTAAGACCGAATGCTATATTATCATAAACAGTCATATGAGGATAAAGAGCATAGTTCTGGAAAACCATGGCGATATCTCTGTCCTTCGGAGCAACGTCGTTAGCGAGAACGTCGCCGATGTAGAGTTCACCCTTACTGATATCTTCAAGACCTGCAATCATACGAAGAGTTGTAGATTTACCGCAACCTGAAGGACCAACAAGAATAATAAACTCCTTGTCGGCAATTTCAAGGTTAAAGTCGGTAACGGCAACAACGCCGCCGTCGTAGATTTTGTAAATATGCTGCAAAGATACATTTGCCATAAAAAAATAACCTCCTATATATTGCCGCGGAAAACCGCTCGGCAAACCAACTTTCAAAATTCATATATATAATATAACAGATTTCCGATGATTTTACCATTAATTTTTTCACTAAAGATTTTGTTAAGACTTTATGTAATATTTCCAAAAGTATAAAAATTAAAAAATTTTTTAGCTATTATGCCTATTGAATATTGATGAAATTTCAAAGTCTGTCATATATCTGCTCTCTCCCTCTTTCAGATTTTCATCCAGAAAAAGGTCTCCTATGCGGATCCTGTGAAGTTCGATCACGTTCGATCCCACAAAATTAAACATTTTTTTCACCTGATGAAACTTTCCCTCACAGATTTCAATTTCGACATCACGGCGATCGTCCGCATTTTTTATATAAACCTTCGCAGGTTTATACACGGTACCGTCGGAAAGCTCTATCCCGTTTTCCAGGATTTTCCTTTTATCCTCGGAAAGCTCGCCGTCAAGAATCGCATTGTAGAGTTTCCAAACGTGCTTTTTCGGCGAAAGAAAATCGTGGGCGAATCCGCCGTCGTCTGTGATGACGAGAAGTCCCGTAGTGTCCTTGTCGAGTCTTCCGGCAGGAAAAAGGTTCTTTCTCTTCATCTCACCGGGGAGCAGGTCAATGACGGTTTCGGCGTTTCTGTCGTTTGAAGCGCTGAGAACGCCTTTCGGCTTGTTCATCATGATGTAGACGAATTTCCGGTAATCCAGAATCTCGCCGTCGATTTCTATTATATCACCCTCGGGGTCAATTTTCATGTCGCTTTTTCGTGCAAACTCGCCGTTGATCTTTATTCTTTTGTTTTTCAGAAAAGCTTTGACTTCCTTCCGGGAACAGATTTCCTGAGAGGAGAGAATCTTGTCAAGTCGTTCCATAGCGTCATTCCTTAAATCTTATACCTATAAATCAGCAAATCGTTTAACTATATATTCGGCGATTAGTTTTTGCTGTTTGGCAACAAGTCCGATATAATATGAGTTTATTTGTTCATCAAACCAACCCACCCCCAACCCCCAGCTACTGCATAAGTTCCGCCTTCCAATCATGCTGCG
>CAMHNT010000114.1 GCA_946186535.1 uncultured Clostridia bacterium | reverse complement strand
GGTTTTAATAGCACAACAAGTTAATTTTATTATTCTTCATAATCGTAAGAAATAAATCATATATTTGTAAAAAAATCGGAGGTGCCTGTATGTTAAAAAAATTAGTTTCCTTTTTACTGTCTTTAATGATTATCGTGTCTATAATTCCTATGAAAGGCTATGCCGAGGAGAACGGAGAGCTTGACGTCAAAGCTCCGTCCGCTCTGCTTATGGATTATGAAACAGGAAAGGTTCTATATGAAAAAAACAGCCATGATATCCGTCCGTGTGCGTCCATTACGAAAGTAATGACGTTGTGTCTGATTTTCGAAGCGATTGAAGCCGGAAAAATAGGTTACGATACAATAGTTACGACTTCACCGTTTGCGGCGGCTATGGGTGGTTCGGATATCTGGCTGGTCGAGGGAGAACAGATGAGCGTGAACGATCTGATAAAAGCAATCGTCGTCGTTTCGGCGAATGACGCGGCGGTTGCCATGGCGGAGTGCGTCAGCGGAAGCGAAAGTGCATTCGTTGAGGAAATGAACAGAAAAGCTTCGGAACTGGGAATGAACGATACGACGTTCAAAAACTGCAACGGACTTGACGAAGAGGGTCATCTGACAAGTGCGTATGATGTTGCGCTGATGTCAAGGGAGCTGATGAAGCACGAGGATATCTATAACTATACGTCTATCTGGCTTGACTATATCCGTGACGGTGCGACTCAACTCGTCAACACGAATAAACTTCTCAAAACATACGACGGCATTACGGGCCTGAAAACCGGAACAACAAGTCAGGCAGGAGCATGTATCTCTGCGACGGCTCAGCGTGACGGTCTGAACCTCATTGCGGTGGTTCTCGGAGATGAAAATACATCGGACAGATTCAATGACGCTGCGACTCTTCTGAATTACGGATTTGCAAATTTCTCGTCCGTAACGCCGAAGGCTCCCACCGAGAACGTGAGCTCGGTTGAGGTGCTTAAGGGAATGAAAAGCGAAGCGGACGTAAAGTGCGACATCAGCGGAAAGTTCCTGATGAAAAAGGGAACGGAGGAAAATATTACCTCCGAAATAAAATTGAAGGAAGACGTTGAAGCTCCCGTGGAAAAAGGTCAGGAGCTGGGCAGAATAATCTATAAAACCGACGACGGAGTTCTGGGAGAATTTCCGATTGTTTCGGTTGAGGAGATTGTGAAAATTAATTTTAAGGATGTTATGGCATTGCTGTTTGTTTCTTTTGTATCAAATTAGCGTAAAATTGTAATATTTGTATAAATTTAAAATTTTGAATAAAAGCTTTGTTTTATAATTCCTTTGAAATCCGTATGTGTTTTTCCCAAATATATACAATTTATTAACTTTTTATCAAAAAAGCGAAAAATCACTTGAAAAAGACCTTCGGATATTGTACAATATATTCATAGTTGTACATCAAGGAGGAACAAATGATATGTCCACAAGTTTAACTAACAAATATTTGTCCGGCTTCATGAGTGATGCCGAGTTCGATTACATTGCTCCGCAGGTTCAGGCTGCACACGATGCGCTCCATAACGGAACCGGTGCGGGAAACGATTTTATCGGATGGCTCAATCTTCCGACCGATTATGACAAGGAAGAGTTCGCACGCATCAAGGCTGCCGCAGAGAAAATCAAGAAGAATTCCGATGTCTTCGTTGTGATCGGTATCGGCGGTTCATACCTCGGTGCGAGAGCCGCTATTGAATTCCTGAAGTCGCCTAACTACAACGCGCTCAAGAAGGATACGCCTGATATCTATTATACGGGAAATTCCATCAGCTCCACGGCTTTGGCTGAGCTTCTCGAAATCTGTGAGGGAAGAGACGTTTCGATCAACATGATTTCAAAGTCGGGTACTACGACAGAGCCGGCAATCGCTTTCAGAGTTTTCAGAGAGCTTCTCGAGAAGAAGTACGGTAAGGAAGGCGCACGTGAGAGAATTTTCTGTACAACCGACAAGGAAAAGGGGACTCTCAAAAAGCTCGCCGACACAGAGGGCTACGAAACATTTGTTGTTCCGGACGACGTCGGAGGACGTTTCTCGGTTCTTACTGCAGTAGGTCTTCTTCCGATCGCAGTTTCAGGCGCCGACCTCGACGCTCTTATGGGCGGTGCGGCAAAGGCTCAGAACGAGCTTTCAAACCCTGATCTCAAGACTAACGACTGCTACAAGTATGCGGCAATCAGAAATATTCTTTACGCTAAGGGCTACACAACGGAAATTCTCGTTTCCTATGAGCCTGCATTCACAATGATGTCCGAGTGGTATAAGCAGCTCTTCGGCGAGAGCGAAGGCAAGGACAACAAGGGTATTTTCCCTGCTGCGGTTACTTTCTCGACTGATCTTCACTCAATGGGTCAGTACATTCAGGAAGGCAGAAGAAACCTCTTTGAAACAGTGGTTTCCTTCGAGAAGCCAAAGAGAGAGATTACTCTCGGAACAGATCCTGAGAATGTTGACGGACTCAACTTCCTTTCCGGAAAGGGTATGTCTTTCGTAAACCGCAAGGCTTTCGAGGGTACTGTACTTGCTCACAACGACGGCGGTGTTCCTAATGTCGTTCTCAATGTTCCGGAGATGACCGAGGCTGAGCTCGGCTACCTCATCTACTTCTTTGAAAAGGCTTGCGCAATCAGCGGTTACCTCCTCGGTGTAAACCCGTTCAACCAGCCGGGTGTTGAAAGCTACAAGAAGAATATGTTCGCTTTGCTCGGAAAGCCTGGTTATGAGGATGCAAAGGCTGCTCTCGAGGCAAGACTTAACTAATCGTTCCGGTTAGTTCAACTGACATCTTAAAAAGTATCAATATCAAAATTGAAAGGAATGGTAAATAATGGTAACTTTATTGATCGGTAAAAAGGGTTCCGGTAAGACAAAAAGATTGATTGACGAGGCTAACGCAGCCGTTGAAGCTTCAAAGGGCAGCGTTGTTGTAATTGAAAAAGGCACAAAGCTCACTTACGATCTCACTCACAAGGCTCGTCTTGTTGATGCGGAAGCGTATGCAATAAAGGGTTATGACGCTCTTTACGGTTTCCTCAGCGGTATCTGCGCAGGTAACTATGACGTTACCGATATCTTCGTTGACTCAACATTCAAGATTGCCGGCGATGACAAGGCTCAGCTTTCCGAGTTCGTTGAAAAGCTCAACGCTCTTGCAGAAGAGGCTAAGACAGCTATTACATTGCTGATCTCCTCCGCTAAGGACGATTTGCCGACGGATATCAAAGCAACTCTTGAAGAGCTTTAATCAGTTTTTATATTAACAAATCTGGCACCCCTTGAGTATTATATTCAAGGGGTGATTTTTTATGAAAAGATTAAAATGGGGAAGAGGCAATTCAAGAAAAGGCATTGCTGTTGTTAGAACGATTGCAGTTGTTTTAGTTGCTTTTTTTGTCTTTGTTTTTTTCTTTTTTGAGAGCCGGGTTTCACCGTTTATGTCCGACTATACGATTATGAAAGGGAAGCAGATGATGACAGAGCTTTTCAGCGATAAAGTCAGCGAGAAGCTCGATGATATGAATCTGACTTACGACAAGCTGATGAACATTTCATATTCTCAGAGCGGTGAGGTTCAGTCGCTGAATACCGATGTTGTGTCAATCAACAGGCTGAAAAACGAAGTCACCTCCGAGCTGTCGGAGGTGCTGAACGATGAGTATGAATATGTTGCGAAAATCCCGGTGGGAAGTCTTCTGAACAGTGAGTTTTTCAGCGGTCTTGGCTGGAATCTTGAATTTAACAATGTTGTGACAGGAGACGTAACGTCGGATTTCAGGAGTGAGTTTGAAACCGGAGGAGTCAACCAGACTATCCATAGACTCTACATAGATATAACCGGCAGCCTGTTAATAATAGCCGGAGGAGAACAGGAGCCGATTGAACTTACGGTATCGGTTCTTGTCGGTGAAACCGTGCTTGTCGGAGGAGTTCCTCAGCTGATGAACGTTGATTAGAATCTGATGAAACGGAGCGCTTCCGGAACTACTCGTCAGCGACGGACAGCTCGGATATAAGCTCGTTTATGTATTCAACGCATTCTTCTTTGCTTAAAACCATTTTTTTCAGATCTATATATTCAATGGCGTTCAGAATTGCGTTGTAGATACTGGTTTCTTTTATGGTGCATTGAGAAAAAGTATCATGACGGACATAACGGAAAGATACTGTTCTTTCGGTAGGATTCCAATATATCTGCATAGTTTCCGGGAATTTTAAATCCTCTCGTATAATAATATATGAGCACATACCTGTATTTATCAATACTAACATTCTTTTGAGAATATCTGAAATATAACTTTTGGAAATCGGAGCGTAGTATATCTCAGGGAATTCTCCGATTCTTCCAGTTTCAATCATTTTTCTCATTCCGTTTTTGGTGAAGCAGCTTGTGATATGTCTTACATTTAAGAAACTTCCTGAATGTATCATTCCTTCCCAGTTTCCGTACCGATTTAAGAGAGCTTCTATAAGGCTGTTTTTATGAGGAAAATCATAAATGAGTTCATGAAGCATTGTTGAATCCATACACGGAGCGATGCATGGCTGATTAAAAAGAGAACCTACTTCAAATCCTGCGACAGCTGAGTTTATGTGAGCTATATTGTTTGCGCAGCTGCCCTTTTCCATAAGAGTGAAACACTGTCCGGAAAGATCAGCGAATCTTGAAGTCAGGTGATCGACGAGATTCTTGTCGGTTGTGAAGAAACCGCTTTGCATTTCGTAATCAAACATAAGCGCACATCCGGAGGTTATGATCAGATTCGGAAGAATCGAGGTCGAATTAAGATGACTGCTTATTGAATCATAGTGATAATAAACATTGTAATCCGAAAGTCCGAATGACAGCGGAAGCATATATTTTAAGATATCAAGATTAATATAACACTTTTCAATAGACTTTTCAAAACAGATTACCTGTTCAACTTTGATTTCCTTCTGACTGAAAAAAGGAAGAAGAAGTTCCATAATATATGTATAGGTAGGCTGGATTGCGAGCTTGATGTTTTTGTCCGATTCTGAGGTTTCTGCACACCGATAAAACATTCTCATTGCATAGTTAATAATTTCGTGTGATGACTTTAAGTCTACTGTGCGGTCATCATCAAACAGCTCTTTGATAGTTTGATTTTTGATAAGTTCGTAATTAGACTCGATAAATCTATCGATATTTACAAGGTTGTCGAGAAGATAATGCATATACAGATAGCTGTTGACAAGATCCTCTCCCAATGTGGATTTGTCGTATTCAAAAAGAAAATCAACCCTGTCTTTTGAACTCATGCACATTCCGTCTGCGATGAGTTCGACTGTTTCAATAGTTTTTGGAAGTCTGTCGGCATTTATATATCTGTACAAAGCTGCGCGGTCTATTCCTGTTGCTTTTGAAAGCTTAGGAATGGATATATCGTTGCTTTTTACATATTCGCTGAAATATTCGGAAAAACTCAAATTAAAAACCTCACTTGATATAATTGAAATGTTAATATTATAAATTCAAAATAAACAATCATAATTACAAATAAGAAAAATAATTGTATATTTGTCAAATTTTGTTAAATGGTGCTCACTTTGATGCCAGGGAAAACTTATTTTTTGCATGTGAAATTTATAGATTTTCTATTGGAGCTATAGTATAATTTAAAGGGGTAAAACTTTTTGTAATTCGTATACCGAGTTTTGTTTTGAGTTTTTCTTTCTTAATTTATAGATGTACAAACCAAGGGCTGCAATCTGTTTGCGGCCTTTGGTTTTTTATATTATTTTTGCGATATAGATATTGATTAGGCTTCCAACGGTTTTAGTTCAGACTTTCCTGTCTTTTTTAAAAAGTCCTGCTGTACCCATAACCAGAAGCAGAATTCCAAAGAGCTTCGTCAAAATCGAATTGTCGAATTTTCCGCAAAGATAACATCCGGCGATAGTTCCGAGAATCCCCATAAAAGCAAACGGAACTGCGATTTCCCAGACGATCATTTTTTTCTTTGAGTAGTAGAGAACCGCCAGAACGGCTGTCGGAAGAAAGAAAAGAAGGTTTATTCCCTGAGCCATGCTCTGAGGAATATCGGTGAAGAGATTCAGATATATTATCAGAACTCCTCCGCCGCCCATTCCCATGGCGCCGATCATTCCCGAAAGAATTCCTGCTATTGCGCTTATTATCAGGTTCATAAGCTTCTCCTATCTTGATATCATACGAATTCCTGCCCAGATCATAAAAAGGCTGAAAATGAAACGAAGGTGTTTCGCTTTCATTTTTGTCAGCAAAACGGCTCCAATCAGTGCTCCGATAATACCAAAGGGGGCATAGGGCAGAGCGTCGGCGACGGTGACTCTTCCGGCGAATATATAAAAGACACTGCTTACCAGGCACATCGGCATAATTATAGCAACGGTTGTAGCATGCGCCTTCTGAGCTTCAATCTGATTTTTAAGCGTGGGAACGGCGAGCATGCCGCCTCCTGCACCTAAAAGTCCGTTGACGATCCCCGAACAAAGTCCAATAAAATAATTTATTTTTTTTCGTGTGAATTTAAACATGACACTATCCTTTTCTCAATTTTTTTCTGTGTTGTTGGAAAATAAAATTGACCGGAATTCTCCCGAATAATTTTTATGTGATTTTTTTCGGAAAATGATTTGTAAATACCAATTATTACCTGCCGGTAGTCCGAGGCATTTTTTCTGTTATTAATTGACATAATTCGTTAAACAGTGTATACTATCTGTAGTTTATATTGAATTTTCTAAAAGCTGGGGTAATTGTTAAAATATTATTTTTATTTATACTGAAACCGGACTTGAAATCTGATCAGAAATTCCTAAACCGGAGTATCAGAGCTTTTTTCAAAATGCGTCAGGGTATGGAACACTCCTGAATGCAGTGTTCCTCATTGCGGTTTTCTATAAAAAATTTATTATAAAATTTGACATATTAAATGTAATTTTGCCGATTAGAAGTTTAAGTTAACTCGTTGTGCTATTAAAGTTTTGATCCAACTTTTTCAAAGGCGCCCCGAAGGAAGTGCCCTTGGGGTATTGGCGGTTTCCAAAGGCAGAGCCTTTGGTCGCCGTCCGCAGACGGCGAAACTCCTTTATGCTCCACTCAGCGGATAAGTGACGTCCCAAGAGGCAGAGCCGAAGGCGATAGCCGATTGGCTGACGGAACTTATGCGTTAGCTGTGGGGGCAGAAGAAACTTTCACATGAAGCAGAGTTCGGGTGGGGGCGAACCTGCTGACAGTGGTTCG
>CAMHNT010000113.1 GCA_946186535.1 uncultured Clostridia bacterium | reverse complement strand
GTTCGCACTGCTCCGTCTGCGGCGAGGTACTCGTTGAACAGAAAACCGTTCCGGCACACGGACACACGGTTGTCACCGACAAAGCGATAGAACCGACCTGCACCGAGGACGGACTGACCGAGGGTTCGCACTGCTCCGTCTGCGGCGAGGTACTCGTTGAACAGAAAACCGTTCCGGCGCATGGGCATAATTATGTTAACGGTATATGCACTTTCTGCGGAGATATAGATATTTCATATTATGATTCGGAAACGGACGCAGATACAGATTCAAATAATGAAACAGATACGGATTCAAATACTGATACGGATTCAATGACAAATACTGACAGTGAAAGTGATACGGATACTGACATATCGACGGACCGGGATAATGTTGATACACCTGATACTCCCGAAAAGCCGGAGTCTGTTGTGAGAACTATCGGTGACCTGAACGATGACGGTTCAATAAATTCAGCCGACGCGGTTATGGTTTTGAGAATAATCAGCGGACTTGACACTATTCCGGAAGAGTTCAGGAGGATCGCCGATGTTAACGGAGACGGGAATATAAGCACTTATGACGCCGTTCAGATCCTGCGTTATATGATTAATCTGCCGACGGATACGGATATCGGTACGGAGATCGTTTTTTATTGACAGAAATTTCTGTATGAATTCAGAGAAACAAAGATAAACACAATAAAAGGGACGAACGCACGGAAAGCGGTTCGTCCCTTTTATGATGAGTGATTTTATATCATGTTCGAACTTTAATGCTCACAGTTTCTTATTGTAAATTATATCGGCAGATATATTATACTATCTCAACCTTGTATTCCTTAAACCAGTAATCAAGCTCGACGATATATGCCAGAATCTGAGGCGCACGCATGAGCTGACCGTACCATGGGGAGGAGATGTTATCGGGGTTTTCTATGATATCAATGACTCCTTTTCTGTCGAGAATGTCATGAAGCGGTGAGCTTTTGTCCTCCAGAACGCTCAATGCACCTTCACTCGTCAGCTTCAAGTAGAGCGGATTGTGCGTTTTTGGGTATGGACTTTTCTTTCTCTGTGTTATTGATTCGGGAAGAAGATCCGAAAACGCTTCACGAACGATTCCTTTTTCCCTTCCGTTGAGAGCCTTGAACTCCCACGGCATATTGTAAGCATATCGTACGATTCTGTGGTCGCAGAACGGAACTCTTACTTCAAGACCGCTGTACATCGAACAGCGGTCCTTTCTGTCCAGAAGATTCTGCATGAACCAGTTGAAATTGAGCATGAACATTTCTCTCATGCGCTTTTGGTGAGGAGTGTCGGAGGGGAGGGAGTCGGTCTGATTTACGGTTTCGCTGTAGCGTGTGTGAACATATTCCTCTCCGTGGGGAAGAAAGCCGTCTCTGAGAATACTTCGCCTTACTGCCTGAGATCTGGACCACGGAAAGCATTCCTCAAAAAGTATATCGGGATTATGATACCACGGATAGCCGCCGAAAAGCTCATCTGCGCATTCGCCTGAAAGAGCAACGGTAAAATCTTTTTTCACTTCTCTGCAGAACAGCAGAAGCGACGAGTCAACGTCAACCATTCCCGGAAGGTCACGCGCTTTCACCGAATCGAAAAGCGCCCTGTAAAGATCGGTGTTTTCGAGTATAACCGAGTGATGTTCAGACCCGATGTGGTTAACCATAATATCGATATATTCTTCGTCGGAGTTGGGTTGGAAAAGACTTTTTCTGAAATATTTCCTGTTGTCGACGTAGTTTACCGAATAGGTGTCGAGTTTACGGTTTTTCTTTCTAAAGCAATCTGATGCGACATTTGAAATTATGCTGCTGTCAAGTCCTCCGGAAAGAAACGTGCAGAGAGGAACGTCGCTGACGAGCTGTCTTTCAATTGCGTCGGTGAGGAGATATCGGGTGTATTCGATTGTCTGTTCTTTTGTGTGAGAATGTTCCTCCGCAGTGATCCTGAAGTATCTCCGCTTTTTGAGGTTTCCGTTCCTGTAGACGGCACATTCTCCCGGGAGTAGTTCTCCGACGCCCTTGAAAATTCCGCCTCCGTTCGTTCTTCCGGGACCGATGAAGAAGATTTCGGAAAGTCCTTCTTCGTCGATCTGAGGTCTGACAAGAGGATTTGCGAGAAGCGTTTTTATTTCGGAACCGAAAAGCAATCCGCCGCTGTAATCATAATAGAAAAACGGCTTTACGCCTATCGGATCACGTGCCATGAAAAGCTTTCTGTCGCTGCTGTCATAAATCGCAAAGGCGAAAATTCCGTTCAGCTTTTCAACGCAGGCTTCGCCCCAGTGAAGATATGATTTCAGGAGAACCTCGGTGTCGGAACGTCCTCTGAAAAGAGTGCCTGAGGCGCTGAGTTCCGCGCGGAGATCTTCGGTGTTGTAAAGCTCTCCGTTGTATACTATTGTTACGCAACGTTCACCTATTTTTTCGCTCATCGGCTGTTTTCCTGTTTCGGGGTCGATTACGGTAAGCCTTCTGTGAATAAGGCATACGTTGTTTTCGAGAAACATTCCGTTCTCGTCCGGACCTCTTCGGCAGAGCGTTTCACTCATTTTTTCAAGCGTATCCGTGTTATCGTCAATCCTGTCTCTGTCGGAAAACCAACCGGCTATTCCACACATAGCAATACCTCCTGAAAAACAATTGATATTAACGGCAGTGTGACTGCCGCAAAGAATTTTTCAATATAAATCAGTTTTATTGAAAATATTATATTGAACACTGACATACCTCAAACAAATATCCTGTACCCAATATTTTGTTCAGGCTGAGGCTTCCGAAGATTCCTTCGATATTATTCCGTTAATATATGTATTCATGAAAATTAAAAATAGAATACATGAAACAAAAAGTGCAAGACTGCCGTAAATGCTGCTTGATGAAAAGGACTCCGTCGTTTTGCTGATATTTGAAAATGCGTCGGTGTCTGTTACGATGAGCAGCGTTGCAAAATACGTCAGAAGTCCCGAAAGCAAACCGCAGAAAATTCTTCCGGTCAGAAAAACAAGCTTGTTGATATTTATGTTTTCCGCCGAAGCGTATATCTGAAAATGAACGCAGATTCCGCTCCAGCCGATTGCGAGCGCAGTCAGAAAGATCGGAACATGATTTTCGGCGAGACAGCTGCATCCGTCCGTAACCTCCAGTATTGCCTTCAGCGCCATGCCCGAAGGAGAGGAACTGTCAATTTTCAGAATATTCATAAGAACGGATTCAAAAGACGAAAAAAGAACTACGAGCGCGCAGAGATTGACGGTTGAAACGGAAGCGTTTTTCGCAGAGATAACAAATGCCGAAGAAAATGAATTTCTTCCGCCTGAAACTGCGACGCTCCTTTGAAGCGGTTCTTTCCGTCTTGCTAAAAGTCCGAGAACGGCGCCTATGATAAGACTGGCGATCGTCTGAGCGGTGAGAAGGATTATTCCGATCATTTCGCTGTCATAAAGTTCTGTTCCGACAACGCTGATCAGAAAAGCAGGACCGGAGTTCACGCAGAAACAGAGCATTCTTTGAGCCTGTTTTTCCGTGATTTTTCCCTGTTTGAAAAGTGCGCTGATTCCGACGGCGCCGACGGGAAAACCTCCGATGAGGCTTAAAAGAACCGTTACTCCGGCTTCGCTCGGAAGATAAAGAATTTTCTCCGTGAAAGGGGAGAGGATCCGCCCGAGTTTCCGGGATATGCCGTATTCAACGGCAAAGCCGGAGAGAAACATAAACGGAAAAAGTGAAGGAATCAGAATTCCCAGGGAATATGAGATTCCGCTTTTCGCTCCCTCTATCGAGATTTTAGGAACGGCAAGTACACCTATACAAACCGCCGTGAACGCTAAGCTTACACAGATCATTGAGAGTAAATCTGCTTTTTTACTCAGATAGATTTTGTTCTTCATTTTCAGAATTCCTTTCTTTTTTTCGGAACTTATAATGGTTCTGTCAAATGTATATGTATAAGTTTTCTGATATATGTTTTTAAACCCGTATTTTTTATGTTTGAGTAAACAATTATAATTATCTGCCGATTGCAAATCAGGTATTTCAGGTTGTGTAATTTTAATTACTTCAGAGAAAAATATAATTGATTTGCACTGTTGTATATATTTATCGGTATTTAAATTCAGAATAGCAATAATATTCAAAACAACTGAGTATAAATTGATTAATTGGTGAAATTGTAGAATATTTTAAAATAGTTAAAAAGTTGTAATTGTTTTGTTAACAATTATTACAGAAATGTATTATAATTCTATTGTAAAAGGAAAAATTTTCCTTTTTTGCTCTTTGAGGTTATTTAGTAAAATATAATGTAGAATTTTTGGAATTAAAAATATTATTTTGGTGAAAGTGAGTTGAACGAAATGAAAAAACCTTTGGCGTTGTTTTTGGCTGCTGCCATGCTTGCTTCCTATCCGGCTGCCGCCATGACTGCGGGCGCAGAAGAGATTGGTGAAGAAACATCATCTTTTTCGTACACCGTAGGAAAAAATGTCAAAAACAGAAGCGCAAAGATTTTCGGTGACTTCGAGTACGCTGAGAACGACGGAAATGCAGTAATTGTCGGTTATCTTGGCAGTGACGAAGAGGTTGTGATTCCGGGAAGAATTGACGGATTTGAAGTTACGGTTATCGGAAGCGAGGCATTCTGTGATAATACAAATCTGAAAAGCGTTGTGATTCCGGACAGTGTTACAATTATAGAAGACAGTGCTTTTATAGATTGCACCGGTCTGACAAATGTGAAATTTTCCGAAAATCTTGCCGTTATTGAAACGAATGCATTTTTCGGGTGTTCCGGGCTGACCAAAATCGAGCTTTCCGAAAACGTTGCGGAGATAGGGAAAAGCGCATTCTATAACTGTAACAGTCTGAAAACAGCAGTTATTCCGAATCCTGACATTGAAATAGGAAAGCTGGCTTTTTCAAAACGAAGTACGGAGCTGATAATCTTCTGTCCTACGGAATCCAATGCGGTTGATTTTGCGAAAAACGGATTGGGTTTCTGTACATACAATGTTGACGAGGACGACAATATTGAAATCTCAGAGTTCAGCAGCTCCGTTTCGGAGTTTGAAATCCCGGAAAAGATCGACGGAAAAAATGTTACGGTTATAGGTGACGGCGCATTCAACAAATCAATCAGACTTTCTTCCGTTAAATTCCCGGAAAGTCTGAAAACGATAGGTGATGAAGCATTCCAGAATTGTCTGGCTCTTGAGCGGATAGATATTCCGAAAAATGTTGAGAACATCGGCAGTCAGGCATTTTTCGGCTGTTCGTCGCTTAATGACATTTACGTTTACAGCAAGAAGGCTGTCGTTTCCGACGAGGCATTTCTGGTTGGAAATAAGGATCTTGTTATCCATGCTTATTCCGGAACGGATTCAAATTCGTACGCAGATGACAACGACATCTATTTTGTTCCGCTTGATTTCCATTATTCAAAGAATTACGGCACAGTCACAGAATATTGCGGCGATGACAAAAACGTAACCGTTCCGAAGAAAATCATGGGCGTTGAGGTTACGAAGGTTGAAGTTACGGCTTTTGACAATGCGTATCTTGACGATGACGTTAAAAACTCCGTTGAGACGATAAACATTCCTTCAACGGTGAAGACTCTTTCGGGAGATGTTTTTGACGAATTGCCGGCGCTGAGTGCGGTAAAGGTTGATTCGGACAACAAGAAATTCAAGGATATTGACGGCATTCTTTACAACAAGAAAGGAACGGCAATTATCCGCTGCCCCGAAGGATACGGCAGCTTCATCTCAAACGGTTCGGGCGGCGAGTTTATTCTTCCGGAATCGGTTACTTCGGTTGAAAAGGGCGCTTTTGAAAATGTTTCTGGTCTGAGCAAGGTTGTTATTAATCCTGTTTTTGACGGCGAGGGCAAAGAAGAGAAGATTTCAATAGGCGACGACGTTTTTGACGGCTGCGAAAATCTCAGAAATGTTACGGTTTATTCAAAAGCCGTTGATTTCGGAGAGAATTCTCCGATTACGGTTGACGAAAGTCCCGATGTCGTTATGTACGGCTATCTCGGTTCTACGGCTTGGGACTATGCTTATGACACGAGCTTCAAGGAAAAAGAGGTTCCGTTCGTGCCGCTCGATTTTCGTTATGATGTTGTTAAAAACCCCGAAACCGGTGACGATGAAGTAAAGATAACAGGCTATGACGGTGATATCGACGATCTGACTCTGCCGGCGAAAATCGGCGGAATTCCGGTGACGGCTGTCGGAACGGACGGGGAGAATCCGTTCTTTGTGGGTGAGAATTCCGACGATGAGAGTCCTCTGGTGAATCTGACCGTTCCGAAGGAAATTCTCGATTTGGATCCCGATATTTTCGACGACCTTCCGAATCTTGAGAGCATTTCGGTTGATCCGGAAAATCCGAATTACGCCGACGAAGACGGCGTTCTTTTCGACAAAGACAAGACCGAGCTTCTCCGCTATCCGGAAGCCAAGGACGACGAAAAATACACGGTTCCCGAAACCGTCGAAAAAATCGCTCCTGGTGCATTTGAAGACTGTGACAATCTCTCGGAAGTTGAGATTCCGGAGAATGTCGGTGAAATCGGAGACAATGCTTTTTCTGACTGCGACAACCTTGAAAAAGCCGTGATTTACGATCCGGAAGCCGTTTTTGACGGAACTCCGTTCGCAAATGACGAAGACACTCTGACGATTTACGGCTATCTTGATTCAACTGCCGACGACTATGCGGACGAAAACAATATTCCTTTCGTTCCGCTTGACGTAAGGTTTATTGTCAACCCCGAAAACGAGGACGAGGTTATTATAACCGGTTATGACGGAGACAATGATGTTCTCAATATTCCCGACAATATCGGCGGCAAGCCCGTTGTCGGACTGGATACGGACGATAAGCCGTTTGCCGGCGAAGGAAATACGATCACTGACGTAACGATTCCCGAGGGAGTTACCGATATCGATCCGGATATTTTTGACGGCATGCCCGAGCTGGAGAACATATCCGTTGACGATAACAATCCGAATTATTCCGACGATGACGGAGTGCTCTTTGACAAGGACATGGACGAGCTTCTGAGATATCCCGAGGGAAAAGAAGACGAAGAGTATACCGTGCCCGATGAAGTAAAGAAAATCGGAGACGGTGCATTCAAGGACTGCGATGATCTTGAGAAGGTTGTTATTCTTGATAATGTCGATGATATAGCCGACGACGCTTTCGACAATCATAATCCTGATCTGGAGATACACGGTTACGAGGGTACGGAGGCAGAGGTTTATGCGGACGAGCATGAAATAAAATGGCTCTTTCATAAAAAAAGACTGATTTTGTATTGTAAATAGAGAAAAAGTAAT
>CAMHNT010000112.1 GCA_946186535.1 uncultured Clostridia bacterium | reverse complement strand
GGGTTCGGGAGCGTAGCTCCCGATAGGTGCAGGGCGAAGCCCTGCACCTACAAAGCCCCCTCCGGCAGGGAGGGGGTTGGGGGTGGGTTAGTTTGATTAACAGTAAATTAACCTGTTGTGCTATAAAAAGTGTTAAAACCGTAAGAAATTCCCTGGGGGCGAACCACTGTCAGCAGGTTCGCCCCCACCCGAACTCGGTCTTATGTGAAAGTTTATTCTGCCCCCACAGCTAACGCATAAGTTCCGTCAGCCAATCGGCTCTGCCTCTTGGGACGTCACTCATCCGCTGAGTGGAGCATAAAGGGATTTCGCTCGTTGCGACGAGCGACCAAAGGCTCTGCCTTTGGAAACCGCCAATACCCCAAGGGCACTTCCTTCGGGGCGCCTTTGAAAAAGTTGGATCAAAACTTCAATATTGTTTTTAATAGCACAAAGAGTTAAGTTAAGGCAGTGCCGAACAAACATTGTGTTGCAATTGCCTTTAGGGGATCGTCAGGCGATTTTTGTGTGGTGTTGATCTAAAAGTTTTCTCAACAAAATTCTTGTGTGTTTTTAAGATTTATTCATTTTTAGTCGATAGATGAATTGATACCGGAGGAGGGAAATCATTATGCTGAAATATCCGATACTTCTGGTTCACGGAATGGGCTTCCGTGACGGAAGATTCATAAATTACTGGGGGCGTATTCCCGAAATTTTTGAAAATGACGGCAATATGGTCTTTTACGGAAATCAGGACAGCAACGGAACGATAGAGGAAAACGGCCGTGTTCTGAAAAAAAGGATTGAGGATATACTCGACGAGACGGGCGCGAAGAAGCTTAACGTCATAGCTCATTCAAAGGGTGGTCTTGACATGAGATATGCTATATCCACTCTTGACATGGGTAAGCATATCGCTTCCCTCACTACAGTAAGCACCCCTCACAACGGCTCGAAAACCGTCGACAAGCTTCTGAAGCTGCCCGACAAGGCGGTCAGGTTTGTGGGAAAGTGCTCAGATATATGGCTTAAAATCTGCGGAGATAAGAATCCCGATGCTTACAGTGTTTATCGGTCGTTTTCTACGGATTTTGCAAAAAGATTCAATGAACTGAATCCCGATGATCCCGAAGTGTATTATCAAAGCTATGCTTTTACGATGAAGAATGTGTTCAGTGATATAATTATGTTTGTTCCGTACAGTGCGGTTTATCTCTGTGAGGGAGCCAATGACGGACTGCTTACTCCCGAATCTGCGAGGTGGGGCGATTTCAGGGGCGTTGTCCGCACAAATTCAAACCGTGGAATTTCTCACTGTGACGAGGTCGATCTGAGGAGAAGAAGATTTACGAAGAAAAACGGCGACGGAGTTTCGGATATACTCGATGTTTACGGAGAGATACTGGAGAGCCTGAAGAGCAAAGGCTTTTAGGCGATATTTTATATTCGATTATTGAAAAAACAGGAGTAATGCTTTATAATAGATATACCTATAGATGAGTAAATTTTTGAAAGAGGACGGTAAAAGTTTCTGCCCGGCTTTTTTCAAGGCTTGAGCGAAACTTTAATGTTCTTCACAACAAATTAAAACAGCTTACGGAGGTGTACCATGCAGAAAATACTGATAGTTGAGGACGAAGAAAAAATTGCCCGTTTCGTGGAGCTTGAGCTGAAGCATGAGGGCTATGACGTTGAAAAAGCCTTTGACGGAAGAACAGGACTTGCGCTCGCCGAGAAAGGCGGATATGATCTGATTCTTCTCGATATAATGCTTCCCGGAATAAACGGAATTGAAATTCTCAGGAGAATAAGACGTGAGTCCGATGTTCCCGTTATTATGCTGACTGCCCGTGACGCTGTCATGGACAAGGTTTCCGGGCTTGACATGGGGGCGGACGACTATATCACAAAGCCGTTTGCGATTGAAGAGCTGCTCGCAAGAATCCGTGTGACGCTGCGCAAAAACAGCTCGGCAGCTTCCGACGTGAAAAATTCCGTTCTCCACTGCTGCGGAGTGACTCTTGACAGCAACCGCTTCAAGGTGACATACAACGGTGTTCCCGTCGAGCTTACGGCAAAGGAATTCTCGCTTTTGCAGACTCTCATGCAGAACAAGAATATAGTTATGTCGAGAGATACTCTGCTTGAAAATGTCTGGGGATATGATTATGTCGGTGAAACAAATGTTGTTGATGTTTATATAAGATATCTTCGTCAGAAAATCGATGAAAAATTCAATATAAAAATAATCACAACCGTCAGAGGTGTGGGATATGTCATCAAAGAAGAATAAAAAAGATAAAGAAAAAATATCTTTTGACGAAAACGTAAACGAAGAGATATCAGGGAATATTATTGACGAAAAAGCTAAGAATAAAGATATAGCAAAAGCCAAAAAGAAAAGCCGTTCCATAGCGGCTCAGTTGACTGTTGAAAGACTTATGTCAAAATTTTTCGGAAATTTGTTTTTCGATATTGCATATATTGTATTGTTGACGGGTGCTTTTCTGTATAATGCCGAAATGGTTGTGAACGGCTCGATATATAAATTCGGCAGTTTTGAGTTTTTGGTGAACGGTAATGTTGAAACACTGCGTGAATTTATGCGTTCCGTTAAATTGGTGGTGTATAACTCGGAAGGTCAGAGTCAGATGTTCTCTGCTATTTATTTCGGTGAGTTCCTGTTTATAACGCTTTCGTTCATTGCTGCGTTTCAGGTGATTGTGCTGCTGCTTGACTGTATTTTTGTTCCGATAAAAATCAACAGAAAGCTTAAACCTCTCTACACCATGACTCAGGTTACGAAGGCTCTGAAAAACGTAGATCTGACGGGTGAGGAGTTTGCGACTCTTCAGGACGCAATCAACAACCTTTCTCCGAATAAGCCCGATCAGAAAATCCATACCGGAAAAAAAGAATTCATCGGAATGGAGGACGCTATCAACGATCTTCTGGAACGCACGAGAAATTCCTACAAAAGCCAGATCCGCTTTGTGTCCGACGCTTCTCACGAGCTTCGGACGCCTATCGCCGTGATTCAGGGCTATGCGAATATGCTCGACAGGTGGGGCAGAGAGGATAAGGAAATACTCGATGAATCGATTGCTTCAATAAAAAGCGAAGCGGACAACATGAACAGGCTGGTCGAAAATCTTCTTTTCCTTGCGAGAGGCGACAGCGGACGAACGGTTCTGAGACTTGAAGAAATAAACATAAATCAACTTCTTTGCGATATTTATGATGAGTTCGTCATGATAGACTCAACTCACGAATTCAGTCTCGATCTTCGTGCCGATATTGTTTCTCAGGCGGATTCGTCGCTTATTAAGCAGTGTCTGAGAATTCTCGTCGACAATGCCGTTAAATATTCTCCGGAGGGGACGGATATCATACTTCGTCTTCAGAAAAGAAACGACAACTTTTTTGCAATCGACGTTCAGGACTACGGAATAGGAGTCAAGAGCGAGGACGCCGACAAGATATTTGAACGCTTCTACAGAAGCGACCCGGCGAGAAACCGTCAGAACGGCGGTTCGGGACTGGGGCTTTCAATCGCAAAGTGGATAGCGGATAAGCACAACGGATATTTTGAGCTTCTGAGCTATGAGAATATAGGAACGAGGATATCGCTTGTATTGCCGTTTGTTGTGGATGGCAGCAGCGAAAATGTGGTTAGTGAAAAATAATCTATTGACTTAAAATTACAAATTTGATAAAATTATAGATATGTTTGAAGTGCAGGCATATCTATAATTTGTTTTATCGGAAAAATATTTTTTGATTTTTATAACCGATATATACAGGCAAACGGAGGTGTATGAATGGCTGAACATAAAAATGAAGCCAAAAAGGGTCTGAAAAAATTGCTTCAGGATCTTAACGGCTATATAAAAGGGAAACCGAAAAGCACCGTAATAACCTATTTTATTCTGAGACTGCTCGTTATAGCGACGCTTGCGGTGCAGATGGTGCACGGGAACTATTACAATGCATTCATGTGCATATTTACGCTTGTGCTGTTTCTGCTGCCTGCATTTGTTGACAGACGTCTTAACATAAAGCTTCCGTCGCTTCTTGAAATCGTAATTCTGCTTTTTATATTCTCTGCGGAAATACTCGGAGAAATTCAGAATTTTTACGGAATCTTCAAATCGTGGGATACGATGCTTCACACCATAAACGGGTTCATGATGGCGGCGATCGGATTTGCACTGATTGACATTCTGAACAACGACCCGCATTTTCACTTTACCGCTTCGCCTGTTTTTGTTGCATTTGTTGCGTTCTGTTTTTCTATGACCATAGGCGTTGTCTGGGAATTCTTTGAATTCGGGATGGACTATTTTTTGAAAACGGATATGCAGAAGGATTTCATTTACAACACAATTTCCTCTGTTTATACCGTCGTGAATCCGAGCGGCGAAAATTCGGCTGTGGTTATAGAAAATGTACGGACTACTCTTGAGGGAGTAGTTAACGGTGAATCGGTGAGGTTTGATTATGACGGTTATCTTGATATCGGAATCAAGGATACGATGAAGGATCTGATAGTAAACTGCCTTGGTGCAATAATATTTTCGGTTCTCGGAATTTTCTATATCAAGGGCAGAAGCAAGGTCGCCGAAAAGTTTATGCCGACCTTAAAGACGGAAGAGGATCTGGCAAGGGACAGAAGCGAAGAATAAATGCGTATTGTCGTGCTTTAAAATATTACGGTATGAAGAAGCGGTGTTGTCGGATTGAAATAAATTCTGCTTTATTATTTCGTTGTTTTCTTTTCGCCTAAAATCAAAAATATTTTATTTTTAAGTGAAAAGTGAATAATGAATAGTGAAGAGTGAATAGGGAGGAGAACGAGGCTTCGGGTTCTCCTCCGAAAATTTCTTTGAAAGGATCTTATACATAAATGATTGACAGACAAGGTTTGATAGAATTAAGAAAAGAAGTAATGAGAAAAGAGTTCTCCCGAATGAACAAGGTGCAGCAGAAAGCCGTCTTTCATGTGAACGGTCCGCTGCTTATTCTTGCAGGCGCAGGCTCGGGAAAGACTACTGTTCTCGTAAACAGGATCGCAAATCTTATTGAGTACGGTGATGCTTATCACGCCGATTTTATCTCGGACAACATAACCGAAGAGGACGTTGACGAGATGAAGGATTTCATCAGAAACGGCGGCGAGCTTAATCCTTACGTTAAAAATCTGCTTTCGGTTTATCCGGCAAAGCCGTGGAATATCCTGGCTATTACTTTTACGAACAAGGCGGCAGGCGAGCTTAAAGACAGAATCGCCGCAAGAGTTCCTCAGGGAGGAAATGATATCTGGGCGGCAACCTTTCACTCGACCTGTGCGAGAATTCTGAGAAGATATGCCGACAGACTGGGCTATTCATCGAAGTTTACCGTTTATGACAGCGAGGATCAGAAGAGGCTCATAAAGGACTGTCAGAAACAGCTCAACATTGACGACAAGGTTCTTTCTCACAAGTCCATTATCGGCGAGATTTCAAGAGCAAAGGATTCCATGATCCTCCCGGGGCAGTTTGCGTCTCTCGCCGGAACGGATACGAGAAAGATAGAAATTTCCAAGGTTTACGCTCTCTATCAGGAAAGACTGAAAACATCGGACGCCATGGACTTTGACGATCTTCTTGTCAACACGGTTCTTCTTTTCGAAAAAAATCCCGACGTTCTGGAATACTATCAGAACAAATTTAAATACATAATGGTTGACGAGTATCAGGACACAAACAAGGTGCAGTATAAGTTCGTCAGCATGCTTGCGGAGAAGTACAACAATATCTGCGTTGTGGGCGACGACGATCAGAGTATCTACAAGTTCAGAGGTGCAACGATCGAGAATATTCTCTCGTTTGAGGAGACCTTTGACAATGCAACCGTCATAAGACTCGAGCAGAACTACAGAAGTACAAAGACGATTCTCAATGCGGCGAACGCAGTTATCGAAAACAACTCCGAGCGTAAGGGAAAAACTCTCTGGACCGAGAACGAGGAAGGAAAGCTCATCAATCTCCATACGGTAAAAACCGAGCGTGAAGAGGCGGCTTTCATTGCGGACAAGATCCTCGACGGTGTTGCAAACGGCAGAAAGTACAGCGATTTTGCAATTCTCTACAGAATGAATGCGCAGAGTAACAGTCTTGAGCAGACTCTCGTAAGAAACGGTATTCCTCACAGACTCATCGGCGGACATAGATTCTACGACCGTGAGCACGTCAAGGACATGACGTCGTATCTTCAGGTCATCAACAATCCTAACGATAACATCAGACTCAGACGTATTATAAACAAGCCGAAGAGAGCTATAGGTGAATCCACTGTTTCAAAGGCTGCCGATATTGCAGCGGCAGAGGGCGTAAGCATTTTTGAGATAATAAGCAGGGCGGACGAATATGATGCACTCAGAAAGGCTTCCGCAAAGCTTATGTCTTTTGTATCGCTTATAAATAAATTTTCCGATATGGCTGAGGACGACAGCGTAAGCCTCGGTGATATGTATACGGAGCTTGTGAACACGATCGATTACAAGAGCTTTCTCAAAAAAGAAAAAGAAGACCATGAACAGCGCTTTGAGGACATCATGGAGCTTAAAACAAACATCGTGAAGTACGAGGAGGACAACGGAGAGGACGCAAGCCTTTATGGATTCCTCGAGGAAATCTCGCTCATTGCCGATATCGACAATTATGACGATGAAGCGGACAGCGTTGTTCTCATGACTATGCACAGCGCAAAGGGTCTGGAGTTCCCGGTTGTCTTTATCCCGGGAATGGAGGACGGAATCTTCCCCGGCGTTCAGGCTATTTACAACTGTGAGGATATGCAGGAGGAGCGGCGTCTTGCTTATGTTGCGATAACCCGTGCGAAGGAAGAACTCTATCTCATCAAGTCAAAGTCGAGAATGCTCTTCGGTTCGACGAAGTACAACCGTCCGTCTACTTTCGTTACGGAAATTCCGCTTGAATATCTTGAGGAGACGCAGCCTGTCGTTGTGGTTCGCAACCCCGAAATCGTAGAGAACGCAAAACCGAAGGCAAGACTTATGACGAGCGCAAAGGCAATTTCTTCTTCTCCGGCTGTTCCGAAGGCGGCTTCGGGTTCGACCGATTTTTCTGCCGGAGACACCGTTGTTCACAAGGCATTCGGTCAGGGTATGGTTATTTCCGCTCAGCCGATCGGAAATGATGTTTTGCTTGAGATAGCATTCGATAAGGTCGGAACAAAGAAGCTCATGGCGAAATTCGCACAGCTTCAGAAGGCTTGAGGACTTTAATGCTGCGAAAATATTTGAAAGAGGACTGTTACAGTTTTTGCCCAGCTTTTTTCAAAAAGCTGGCGGGGGGCATGGCAATGTCGTCAACTTAAGAAATTTTCGACGGAGCGAAGCCGGAAAAAGTTTTGATCCAACTTTTTCAAAAGTTGGCAGTTTCC
>CAMHNT010000111.1 GCA_946186535.1 uncultured Clostridia bacterium | reverse complement strand
AAGGGCACTTCCTTCGGGCGTCTTATGCACTCTCTTGATAAAAATCTACTGCGCAGCTTCGGCACAATCTCTGTGCGGTATTGCCTTAAATCTTCTTTATTTTATAGGAAAATATCCGAAAATTAATGTTTTATTTGTTATAGATGATGATATAATAATATATATAGATATATGCAAAGGTGCAGACACTGTTTTTAGTACGTCTGTACCTTTTATTTTTTGTGAGGTGAATTTTTATGCACTTGACTCCAAGAGAACAGGAGAAGCTGCTTCTGCACAGCGCAGGTGTTCTTGCAAAAGAAAGAAAGCTTAACGGACTGAAACTTAACTATCCGGAAGCGGTGGCTTATATCACAGCCGAACTGCTCGAACTTGCAAGAGAAAATTACTCCGTGACGGAGCTTATGAGCAAAGGACGGGAGCTGCTGACAGCCGATGATGTTATGGACGGTGTTCCGGAAATGCTGAATGAGATTCAGTTTGAAGCCACTTTCGCTGACGGAACAAAGCTTGTAACCGTGCATGAGCCGATAATTCCGCACAACAGGCTTATTCCTGGTGAGCTGTTTATTGAAGACGGAGACATAATTATAAACGCAAATAGGAATTCTGTTGTGATTCAGGTTACGAATACAGCGGACAGACCGATTCAGGTGGGTTCGCATTTTCATTTTTTTGAGGCAAACAGTCAGCTGGAATTTGACCGTAAAGCTGCATACGGATTCAGATTGGATATTCCGTCAGGCAACGCAGTTCGTTTTGAACCGGGAGAAACAAAGACGGTGTCACTCGTTTTAATAGGAGGAAATCGGATCGGAGGCGGCCTAAACGCTCTTGCACAAGGATTCCTGGATGACGCCGAGATTCGTGAAAAGGCTTTTTCCAAGGCGAAAAAATCAGGCTTCAAGGGGGTGTGAATTATGCAGAAGATCAACAGAAAAAAATATGTCGATATGTACGGACCAACCACGGGAGACAGGGTTCGGTTGGGAGATACTTCTCTTATCGCAGAGGTTGAAAGGGATTATTCGGTATACGGTGATGAAGCGAAATTCGGTGGAGGAAAGTCTTTGCGTGACGGGATGGGACAATCCTGCACAGTACTTGATATTTATTGTCCCGACATTATTATTACAAATGCTCTTGTTGTTGATTATACGGGAATTTTCAAGGCGGATATCGGCATAAAGGACGGCATTATCTGCGGAATAGGAAAATCCGGAAATCCCGATATAATGGACGGAGTAAATCCTGAATTGATTTTCGGTGCGTCTACCGAAGCAATTGCAGGCGAGGGTCTTATCCTTACAGCCGGAGGCATAGATACACACATACATTTCATTAGTCCGACGCAAATTGAAACGGCACTCTATTCCGGCGTGACGACTATGATAGGCGGCGGTACCGGACCTGCCGACGGTACGAATGCCACTACATGTACTCCGGGGCGGTTCAATATTGAAAAAATGATTGAAGCCGCCGAAGAATATCCGATGAATCTGGGTTTTCTCGGCAAGGGAAACAGTGCCGACTATGAAACGCTTGCCGAACAGATACAGGCAGGAGCGTGCGGCCTTAAAATACATGAGGACTGGGGTTCGACTCCTGCAGTGATTGAGAAGGCATTGACTGTTGCTGATGATTACGATGTTCAGGTTTCAATTCACACCGATACGCTGAACGAGGGTGGTTTTGTTGAGGATACTCTGAATGCAGTAGACGGACGGGTTATCCATACATACCACACCGAGGGTGCAGGCGGCGGTCATGCTCCCGATATAATAAAGGCGGCTGCATTTGAAAATATTCTGCCGTCGTCTACTAACCCGACAATGCCTTTTACGCGCAATACAATAGACGAACACCTTGATATGCTTATGGTTTGTCATCATCTTGACAGCCGTGTGCCGGAAGATGTTGCCTTTGCAGATTCACGCATTCGTCCGGAAACGATAGCTGCCGAGGATGTGTTTCACGATATGGGAATATTCAGTATGATGAGCAGTGATTCTCAGGCAATGGGACGTGTGGGCGAAGTTATCACACGTACATGGCAGACAGCTTCGAAAATGAAAGATCAGCGAGGTCCGCTTCATGAAGACAGCGACAGAAACGATAATTTCAGAATAAAGCGCTATATCTCAAAGTATACAATCAATCCTGCAATAACTCACGGTATTTCGGATTATGTCGGTTCTGTCGAGGTTGGAAAGATGGCTGACCTTGTGCTTTGGAAACCTGCTTTCTTCGGAGTGAAACCGGAGATGATCGTTAAGGGCGGATTTATATGTGCATCGAAAATGGGTGACGCCAATGCGTCTATACCTACGCCGCAGCCAGTTGTTTATACTAAGATGTTTGGTGCCGACGGTCTTGCTGTGAAACGATGCTGTGCCACATTTGTTTCAAGGGCGGCTGCTGACGGAAATATAGGTGAGAAGCTCGGTCTTGAAAGAAAAATACTTCCTGTATCAAATTGCAGAAAGATAGGGAAAAGCGATATGAGATTCAACGACAAAACCGGAAATATCGAAGTCGACCCTGAAACATACACTGTGACTGTTGACGGCGAGAAAATCATCTGTGAGCCGGCCGGCGAACTGCCGCTTGCACAGAGATATTTCCTGTTCTGAAGAGGTGCTGCTATGATTTGCGAGGGAATTATCGGAAAGCTTGGGGAAGACTGCGGAAAGAATGTTCAGTATGTCGGAATCGACTGGTTTGAGAGAGACAAACATGTAATAAGGAAGAAATTGCCGTCCGGTGAAGAGATAGGAATAAAATCAGAAAGTCAGCTCAGCAGCGGAGATATTATCTTCGAGGATAAAGACAGAATAGTTGTGGTTAAGCTTTTGCCGTGTGAACTTCTGAATGTTAAGATAAGTAATATAAAAGAAATGGGAAGAGTATGTTTTGAACTTGGGAATCGTCATCTGTCTCTTCTGATTTCTGAAGACAGTGTAAAATGCCCCTATGATGAGCCGACCTTTGAACATCTTAAAAAACTTGGCTTTGAGTGTGAAAAGGTGCTTGACAGCTTTGAGGGATTTATCGAGTGCAGAGCACACGGACAGCATCATGGTCACAGTCATGGATAAAGGATACTTCAGGATATTGCAGGCTTTCGATCCTCTTTTTCCGATAGGTGCATACACAATGTCCAACGGACTTGAGACATATGTTCAGAAAGGTATTCTTTGTGATGAATTTACACTCAAAAAATATCTGAGTGCAATGCTTTGCACATTGCCGTACAATGACCTCGGCTTTGCGGCAAAGGCGGCACAGGGAGAGAATTGGCTGACATTGGACGAACTGTGTACGGCGTCTAAATCTGCATATGAGCTAAGAATTGGTACAAATAAGCTTTGCAGACGGTTTATAAAAAATGTGACCTCACTTGAAAAATACAAAAATCTTGAACAATACGCTAAGGATATATCCGACGGAAAAGCTTATGGCTGTTACCCGATAGCGGCAGGGATATTTATAGGTGAATCTTGCGAGGATATTTCCGAGGGACTCGGTGCATACTGTTACAGTTTGCTTTCGGCAGCGGTCAACCATGCAGTCAAGCTTATTCCGCTCAGACAGCTCGACGGTCAGAGAGCATTGTATAATGCACTTTCAAGTATACCGAATACGATCAGAGTTTCACTTGAATGTGAAATATCGGATTTGGGCTGCGGAGGATTTGGATTTGATTTTCGCTCTATGCAGCACGAGAAACTGTATACAAGAATATACATCAATTAGGAGATGAGAAAATGTCTTATGTGAAGATAGGCGTCGGAGGACCGGTAGGATCAGGCAAAACAGCTCTTATAGAACGTCTCACACGTCAGATGAGTGACGAGTACAGCATATGTGTTGTCACCAACGACATTTACACTAAGGAGGACGCAGAGTTCCTCATAAAAAATTCACGTCTGCCCGAAGAACGTATAATCGGTGTGGAAACAGGAGGCTGTCCGCATACCGCTATACGGGAGGACTGTTCGATGAATCTTGAAGCGGTAGACGAGCTTATCGCACGTTTTCCCGATACGGAGATTGTATTTATCGAAAGTGGAGGAGATAATCTTTCAGCAACCTTTTCTCCCGACCTTGCTGATGCTTCTATATATGTCATAGATGTTGCTCAGGGCGAGAAGATACCAAGAAAAGGCGGTCCGGGCGTCACACGCTCCGATTTGCTTGTTATAAATAAAACCGATCTTGCACCTCTCGTTGGTGCGAGTCTTGAGGTTATGGAGCGTGATTCCGAGAGAATGCGAAACGGAAGACCGTTCCTTTTCACAAATCTTATGACGCAGTTTATCTGTGGAAAGCAGCTTGTGAAAAGGCAGGAAGCTTTGAGGTTGACGACGTAATTGCAGCTGTTGAAACAGGCGAAATTTCATTTGATGCTCCGGAAGGAAACGTAGTTATTGACGGAGAGAATCATCACCTTTCCAAGCCTGTAAGAATTGGTGAAGTAGGAACGGACGGTCTTATCCATGAGGTTTATGCAACTGACGCACCGGTTGCTCCGGATCCGTATCTTACGACGTATGACTGGGCGGTTGCAGCAGGTATTCAGCCGCTCGAATAATTCTGATAACTTCAATATTTTAGATATTTTTTAATCCACCCTTCTTTTTGGATAAATGGTTTCGGATATTGTACGGCAAAGGAGCCAAACAATATCCGATAATCATTATCCGGAAGTTTGAGGATTTTAAAGGAGTGTTTGTATGGAACAATTCATAAGTACTCTCTTCAACAGTCTGAGTTTAAGTTCTATAATACTGCTCACATCTCTGGGACTTTCCATTACGTTTGGTCTTATGCGTGTTATAAATATGGCGCACGGTGAGTTTATTATGATAGGTGCATACATGACTTATGTAGTTCAGCAGATTTTCGGCTTCCTCCCGAAAAGCGTTCAGGATATATATTATTTTGCGGCTATTCCTGTTGCATTCGGAGCTACTTTCCTGTTGGGAAGTCTGCTTGAAAGGTTTGTTATTTCAAAATTATACGGAAGAGAAATTGACAGCCTGCTTGCAACGTGGGGTATAAGTCTGATACTGCAGCAGGCGGCAAGAAGCATATTCGGCTCTCAGGGTGTAAACGTAACTGCTCCGTCATTTTTAAACGGAGGCGTTACAATAGGCAAATGTACTTTTTCCTATAATCGTCTGTTTATCATTCTTATGGTTGCGCTTTGTCTTCTGGGTGTCTGGTTTATTATGTATAAATCAAATTTCGGCAAGCAAATGCGTGCCGTTATGCAGAACAGAACGATGGCTCAGTGCATGGGAATCAATTCACGCAAGGTTGACAATATCACATTTGCAATAGGCTCGGGATTGGCTGGTATTGCCGGATGTTCGGTTGCTCTGCTGGGTTCAATTGATTCGACGGTAGGACAGAGTTACATAGTAAACTCGTTTATGGCTGTTGTTCTGGGAGGAGTAGGAAAGCTTCTGGGCACTGTTCTCGGCTCCACAATTATCGGTACGGCAAGTATATTTACTGAGCATTATACATCATCCACTATTGCTAAATCCATTGTGCTTTTAATAGTAATAATTTTCCTTCAGAAGCGTCCTCAGGGATTGTTTGTTATTAAGAGCAGAAGTCTTGATGAATAAGAGAGGGAGGAGTTTATGAAAAGAACATTGAAAAAGCAAGGCAGTAATATTTGTTTTTCGGGAATTATACTGATACTTGCATTGATGCCGATTCTTCTCAATGCAGGATTGCTGAGCGGTTCATCTACGGTTCTGTTCCTCGGAAAATGTATCTCTTTTGCTATAGTAGCTATAGGTCTGGACCTGATTTGGGGCTACACAGGAATTCTCAGCCTTGGACACGGTTTGTATTTTGCACTTGGCGGATATGCAATGGCAATGTATCTTAAGCTGAAAGAAACTAACGGTCAGATTACCGACTTTATGCACATAGGCGGTCTTGAAGAGCTTCCTCTGATGTGGCAGCCGTTTAAATATTTTCCGGTTGCTCTGATTATGGTAATAGTTGTTCCTGCTGTTGTTGCGTTTGTTGTCGGTTATTTTATTTTTAAAACCCGTGTAAAAGGCGTTTATTTTTCAATTATTTCTCAGGCTTTGACGTGGGCAGTGTATTCTATTTTCATAGCATTGTCAACCTATACGAACGGAAATGTCGGTATAACAGAAATAAAAACAGTTTTCGGAAGCATAAAAGGCGATAAGAACAAAAACAATATGTTTCTTCTGTTCTATGTGGCTTTGATAATACTTGTTCTGATTTATGTGTTGTCAAAATTTCTTGTAGGAAGAAAATTCGGAAAGCTTCTCATAGCTATCCGTGACGGCGAAAACAGAACGTATTTTTCGGGCTATAACGTAAGTCGCTATAAAACATTTATTTATGTATTGTCTGCTGTTTTCGCAGGTATTGCTGGGGCGATTTTTGTTAATTTTAATGGCAGTATTACTCCGTCGCAGATGACGATTTCATATTCTATTACTATGGTAATTTGGGTTGCAGTAGGCGGAAGAGGTACTGTTATAGGAGCGGTAATAGGAGCATTTATTATCAATCTTTGCGAATACAATTTGAGCTCAGGCGGTATGGTAGAGGTATGGCAGTATATTATAGGTGCTGTTTTCTGCATAACTATTCTTTTCTTTAAGGGAGGCATAGTTGGTTTAATAAGCGATCAGATACCTTTATGGATTCGTAAAATCAGCGGAAAGGTTCCCGAAAATACCAAAGCGGAGGTGCAGACGCAATGAGCGGCAAAAAAGATGTTGTGCTGAAAATCAACAATATTTCGGTTTGTTTTGACGGCTTTTATGCTTTGACGGAAGTTAAAACATCGGTTGAAAGAAATACGATTCATTTTTTCATTGGACCGAACGGAGCCGGAAAAACTACGCTGCTGGATATTATTTGTGCAAAAACAAAGCCTACGTCAGGAACGGTTATGTTCTATCCTAAAAATCGTGAGGAGATTCGTTTAACTGGAATGAAAGAGTACAAAATTGTTACCGAAGGAATCGGAAGAAAATTTCAGGTCCCGTCTGTTTTTGTAAACCTTACGGTAACCGAAAATATGATTCTTTCGCTAAGAGGGCATAAGGGTATTTTTGATTCCATTTTCAGAAAACCTTCTGAAGAGGATATGGAAAATATTTATGAAACCTTAAAAAAAGTAGGGCTTGAAGATCGTGCAGACATTCGTGCCGGAAGTCTCGCTCACGGAGAAAAGCAGTGGCTGGAAATTGCCATGCAGCTTGTGCAGAAGCCGGAAATAATCATGCTCGACGAACCTGCTGCAGGTATGGGAAAGCCCGAGACCTTTAAAACCGGAGAAATCCTGAAAGAAATAAAGAAAGAATGTACGGTTATTGTTATCGAACACGATATGGATTTTGTAAAACAGGCAGCGGATATCGTGACTGTTCTTCATGAGGGAAAACTGC
>CAMHNT010000110.1 GCA_946186535.1 uncultured Clostridia bacterium | reverse complement strand
TCACCCCTTGCAGAGGGCTGAACGCTAAAGGAGTTTCGCCGTCTGCGGACGGCGAGCAGGGGCGCTGCCCCATGCACCTCGCCAACTTTTGAAAAAGTTGGATCAAAACTTTAATATTTTTACGTCTTCTCCTCACCTGATTTAACAAGCTTACTTTCAACCTTATTATAAATACCGCTGATGATGAAGCAGATTATTCCTCCGACTATGAATGCGGCTACTCTCGACATAGAATCCGCACCGCTGATATCTATCGTTACAAGCTTTATTACGCACAGCATAACAATGATAAGTCCGTAAACTCTGAGCCCCTTTGCCTTTGCCGCAAAGCCTGCGGCTATACATATAAGCGCCGTAATCATTGTAACAATGCTGAATATATAAGCAATTTCAAAAACATTCGACAATCCCTCACATGACGCATTTACGATAAGCGTTGCGGTAAGACCTACTCCTGCGTGCGCTAAAGGTGATCTTGATTTCATAATCTCACGTGAAATGAGATAGTAAAGCCCAACACATGAGAGTATCAGCGCAAAACGAACGGCATAGCTTACGGTATCGCTTCTGATATGTGAAGCAATAATCATAATCGAAATATATAGGACTATAGTTGACGTAATTTTTACCGTTCTGTTTACGATTCTTTTTTCGTCAGCATGATATTTTGTAATATAGACTATAACATTGATAAGAGTAAGAACAGTAAATCCTATATCCTTATAGCAAGGAAGCTCCGTTGACATGAACGCTATAACTGTCATCGAAACGCTGAACCAAAAATATGCGACGATTTTTATTCCAATAAGCGTTGACGGCTTTTTTATTTCGTCCTGCAATCTCCAAAGACAGTACATCATAAATGTTATAATACCGGAATGGATTACAGACACAGCCATTGAAAGAGCATGAGTACCTACAGAGTAATAGTTATTCATTATCAGAATAAAGTACCCGAAGAATAGCTTAAATGCCATATCGAATGACAGCGATACCCAGATAAACGGTCTCAGCCTGTGGTTTCCGTTAAGACGATAAATCACAACAAGCATAACGGCAGCTATGAAAAAGAACGGCAGAGACATCGGTTTTCCCAGTAAAATTTTTATATAGCTGTTTTCTATTTTTCCTGCAAGCCCGATATATACCGCCGTGGCGTATCCTGCGGCGGCTGCGGCTGAGATGAGCTGCATTCCTGTTTCTCCGCTCTTTATAAAATCGTACGCACAGAGTGCAGTCAGAATACCCGACATCACGACAAATACAACTCTTATCGGCAAAACATTACCGAGATATCCCCACTGATAAATGGTGATAAATATAATGCTCGTGAATATTGTTATGAGTGATTCAATCTTGACTGCAAGCTTCAGTCCAGGTTCGTTGTCTCTTCCGTATCTGCAAAGGAATGCTATTATATTCATCAAAGCAAATTCACTGAGAATAAGCGGAATCGAAATGCCGCTGAACTCGCTTATATTGATTGGAATGATAGATACGCTTATCCAGAGATACTCGGCGACTTTTAACAATGTAAATCGTTTTTCTCTGCTCTCTCCGCTCTGAGAGAACCAATGAAGAAGAATCATCAGACCTATGACAACCATGTATGCTATACTGATAACGACGTTCGCCGCTGCAAAATATCCGTAAAAACACATAAACAGCATATCACAGCCGATGAGGAACGAAACGAGATGATTGAGCTTCTTGTTTTTTGTATAGCGTATGATAAGCATTATCAGCCCGATATATACAAACAGGAACGAAATACCGTGAAGAGGTCCCCGTTCAACGCACTGAACAAACAACACAAGCATAACCAAGACCGATATGAACCATATCGAAATTTTCGAAAGCTTTTCGCTGAAATCGAGCTTTTCACTCATGAAGAGAGTTGTGAGCAAATGACAGATCGCCGCAATGCAAATTGCCATCGTAGGATAAATGATACTGTTGACATTATAAAGATTTCTTACTATGAAGAATGTTACAAAACCTGCTATCGTTATAATACCTGCCGTCCAAAGCGCTTTGTTCGCAGCGTGAAGCATATAGGGTATGTCAGGGTATTTTGATCCATTGCTTTCAAGATGTGCGGTCGAAACGGAAATCAAATAAGAAACAAACGACAATACCAACAGCTGTACAATAAATATAACCGATGTGAACAGCGCCGAAACTTCACCCGGCATTACCGGAACAGGACTGAATGTCGAACACATAACAATTGATGTATAAACCAAAAGCAGCATAGACATAAACAATCCGAAACGGTAAGTCTTCTTGCAGCAGAAAATATTTCCTAAAATTATAACCGCTATTGACGCAAACTGATATACAACAGGCAAAATAATTCTTTCCGCAGAAAATCCGAGAGAAAATGCAAAACAGATTGAAATTGCCGTGCCCATATGCGCCGTAACGCTGAGCATAACCGAGTCAAGCTTTTTTGACATATAAAGCGCAAGCACCGCCCATATCAAAAGAAGCCCGAAAGCGACAACATCCGTTATTGCGCCAAAATAAACGTGCGACAGCAGCACCGAAATAAAGAACGCTCCGAATCCGCAGCCGGTTAAACCGAGAGAGAACACCGATTTGTTCTGACGGGTGAAGAACGCTCCGAGAGCGATGAAGCCTCCGCTGACAATAAACATGGCAGCCATTTTCATTGTGTCGGTGATATACTCATATCCGAGAGTACAGAACAGAACAAGTCCGATAAATATCATCAGCGAAGCGACAACATTGAAAAGTCTTGTTCCGAGCCAGTTCTCAAATGATTTCAGCTGCGGCTTTTCGTCCGGGCGTTTTGTATTTTTCACATAATCCTGAGCAGAATTCCGATATCCCTGAGTTTGAACATACTGCGGAGCAGGATTCCGAGAAAATGCACCTTGAGGTATATTATTCTGTACAGATGTATGCACAGGCTGAACAGGTGCCGGTACGGACTTCCGTTCATTTCCGTCGGCTTTATTTTGAAATGCATATGGATTTACCTTATGAGTATTCGTATTATCTTTTTGATTCTGTAATTCCTCGCCTAATTTATGCTTCGAATCGGAATGTGAATTCTGAGCTTCGGCATGAACGTGGGAAGAGGCGGCAATAGGTTTTTCGTTTCCTGCCGTCATATTTAAAACAGGTTCGAACTTTGCAGCAGAAGCTTTGTTTTCTGCAATAACATCAGCCGCAGAATTGATGGGTTGATTTTCTTTGACTTCTGCCGATTCCGTATTAGTACCCTGAAAATGTGAAACAGGTGAGGAACGATTTTTTAAATTCTGCCGTTCCAAATCCGCACTGTCGTTCTGAATTTTCTTTATTTGCTCATAGTTAAACTGGGCTTTGTTATAGAGATCAGACATTTTTCTGTTCAAAAAGTTATTCTGATCTTTCAGATTTTTTATTTCTTTATTCATTTTTATAAACAGAAAAATAAATACACAGACTGAAACAAAATATAAAAACTCCATGATATCCTCCTTACCTGATAAGCTTTTTGAGATCATCAATATTAAAAGACGATGCTATTACTTTATTATCCTTTGAAAGAAGCCTGTAGTGCTGAGAAACAATATTCTGTTCAATGAGGTAATCATCATTCTGAATTACAGGCTGCCACCAGATACGGTATGTATTCGCCTGCTTGTAATTCGGCTCAGAATTTTCAAAAGCGATATTTCTCATGAGTTCCAAAGGATCTGCGGAAAAGGTATCATTTAAAATTTCACTGATGCTGAATACAGAACACAGAACAACGCTTCCCGACCAGCCGAGAGAGGAACGTCCTTTTTCGATTTCAACGAGGGTTTTCTTTGAAATTCCAATCATTAGCGCCATTTTTTCCTGAGAGAATGAAAATTCTGTTCTGACAAGCTTCAGCTTGGAATTACAGATAGCTATAAACTCATCTCTGTCCACTTTCTCGCCCCTTTCTGAATTATGTCACAAATACTAAAACTCAGTTTACTTTCCACTATTCACACTTCACTGTTCGCTAAAAACAGATACAACCTTCAAAAAAATGAAATGCTATTAGGGTGTGTTGACATTAATTTTTCTTAACCCCATGAAAACGCACCGATAGTATTCATAGTATCTTATGGTATAATTTTACACTATTGGTGTAAAATTGTCAATGAACATAATGTAAAAAGAAATCTAACGGAATTTGTATAAAATAATTGCTTTTGAACGATTTGAGTGGTATTATTTTATTATATAAATTCTTTTGAATACAATAATTCTGATCAGGAGGAATTTTTATGATTATACTTGCTTCTGCGTCCCCTCGCAGACAGGAGCTTCTTAAGCTTATTTTTGACGATTTTGCTATCGAACCGGCAGACATCGACGAGACAGTCAGAAAGTCGATTGATCTTGAACAGTACCCCGAGTATCTTGCTCTTAAGAAATCACGTTACGTCGCCGAAAAACATCCGGTCGACGATGTGGTCATCGGCTGTGACACAGGAGTTTTCATTAACGACATCATGCTCGGAAAGCCGAAGGATAAAGAACAGGCGAAGGAAATGCTCAAAATACTTTCCGGAAGAACGCACAAGGTCATCACAGGGTGCAGCATTTTCTACAAAGGTCACAACATCAGCTTTTCCGAAGTCACAGAGGTTGAATTCTATCACCTTACGGAAAGCGATATTGACGAATACATAGCGACAGGCGAACCTATGGACAAATCAGGAGCTTACGGAATCCAGGGCAAGGGTGCGCTTCTTGTGAAGAAAATCAAGGGCGACTATTACAATGTAGTAGGCTTGCCTGTGGGAGCTTTGAAACAGAAGCTGAAAATGTTTTTATAATACAAATACTTTTGGAGGAAAATTTATGTATGATGAAACAGCATTGAAGAAATTGAAAAGATATGTAAGAACATCACCCGGCTCTATTGTTTTAGGTATAATTTTTATCATATTGGCACCTATTGTTTACAATGGGATTTATGATCTTGTGTATAGTATTGTATGGGGGCTGACATTTCTTATCATAGGAATTGTTCTTATTGGTACTTACTTTCATACTTCCGGAAATCTCAACAAAAAGCTCAAAAAAATAGAGCAGGAGGGAAACCTTCCCCTGCTTCTCAATGATTTTATGACAGGCGGCAAAGCCTTTGAAGGCAGAATGATTCTGGGTCAGCAATACATAATTGGAAAGGGCTTCGGAACTGTTCTCGCTTACTATGAAATCTCAAACATATACCAGAAAATAAACTACACAAACGGCATTGAAAACCAGAGGTCGTTAATGGCTGTCACAACGTACGGAAAAACTATGAGTCTCTGCGCTCTAAAATTAAGAGGAAAATCGGACAATGAAGCAAATCACGTTATTTCCTATATATGCTCGATGAACCCAAGGATCACCGTGGGATATCAGGGGAAATAAAAGGAGTTTTTTATGACTGACGAAAAGAGATTGAAAGTGCTGAAAAAATACATCAGACCGTCCTACGACGGAATCATGCTTGGAGGCTTTTTGGCTCTCTGCGGAGGCGCTCTTTTAATTTATGATATAATAGAATGTTTTGAAAATAGCGGAATTGAAATCAAGGAGTTTGCGATCGCAGTATTTTTCACATTGTTTGCGCTGTTCATACTCGAATTATCTATTACCGAGCTGAAACGGTTTAAAAAGCTTTTAACCGACATTGTGGAAAACGGAGGACTTCCGTTTCTTCTGAACGATTTCCAAAACGGGGGAAAGGCTTTTAAGGACAAGCTTATTTTAGGACAAAACTTTCTTATCGGAAAGAACACGGGCGTTGTTATTGCCTACAGCGACATAGGGAGAATTTATCAGCAAATTCGCAAAACAAACGGCGTTGAGGATTCAAGAACACTCAAGGTTTTACATTTAAAAACAAACAGATACTATGACCTCTGCAAAGTGCCGCGGAGGGGCAAGGCAGAGGACGAGGTTCAGCAGGTAGTTGAATATATTGTCTCGATGAATCCAAACATAAGGGTAGGTTATAAATAATTGACGGAGGGCACTAACATGAACGAAGATTCACTCAAGGCATTGAAGAAATATCTTAAGCCGAATCTATATTTGGGAATACTTATGGGATTGATTTCTGTTTTCGCATTTTTTATCGCTTTAATTGGCGACAGCAGCGACAAAGGTATTAGTGACACATTTATTTTCATAGGAATAGTATTTCTTCTTTTTGCTGTTACATTTATTGTCATAACCGTTGTGAAATCAAAAAATACCGAGAAGAGTATTAAAGATATCGAGGAAAAGGGCGGCTTGCAGATTCTCATAAACGACTTTGAAACAGGCGGAAGGGCTTTCAAGGAC
Source organism: uncultured Clostridia bacterium (assembly GCA_946186535.1). Lineage (GTDB taxonomy): Bacteria > Bacillota > Clostridia > Oscillospirales > Acutalibacteraceae > RUG592. The sequence goes on along the minus strand of CAMHNT010000110.1, from coordinate 1,195 downwards.
AGCCTGATTTTAGGTCAGACATTCATGTTAGGCAAAAAAATGGGACATATTGTCGATTATCGTGAAATAAGACAGGTCTATCAATACATACACAAAACAAACTTTGTTGAAGATAAAAGGACATTAGTAGTCGTTTGCGGTGAAAAATCAGAGGTAATAGATATTTGCAGACTTCCTCTGTTTGGTAAAGCAGACGATGAGGTTATGCAGGTTATTCAGTATATGATTTCCAAAAATCCGAACATTAAGGTAGGTTCCAAATAAAAGATAACAACCGTCCGAATTTACCGGACGGTTGTTTTATATTATTACATTATTACATAAAACAAAATACAGAAGAAGTGAAGCAGGCTTCCGATAACTATAAAAATATGGAACACGGAATGAATATACTTTTTCTTCTTTCCGACACCGTAGAGGACGGCGCCGATTGTATAGCTGATTCCTCCGAGAAGAAGGAAGAGAACTCCACCGCTGCCGATACCTGCAAGAACAATCTTAAGAACAGGTGCGATACACCAGCCTATTGCGATATAGAGAACCATACCGAGAACCTTGTACTTGTCAAGATTGATTGCCGTAAACGTTACTCCGAGAACTGCGAGACCCCAGACGATACCGAAATAAGTCCAGCCGAGAGCCGTGTTATATTCTCTGAGAACGCAAAGCGTAAACGGTGTGTATGTTCCTGCAATAAGCAAAAATATCGTGCAGTGGTCTAAAACTCTGAAAACCTTTTTTGCTTTGAGATTCGGGCTTAAGCCGTGATAGATACTCGACATGCTGTAAAGCACTATCATCATTCCTCCGAAAAGTGAAGCGCTCACTACTGTGTACGCATTTCCTCTTCGTGCCGCTGCAACAATACACAGAGCCGCTATGGCAATTCCGAAAGCACCTCCGACGATATGGCTTACCATGTTGAAGATTTCTTCTCCCTTTGTGTATTTCGGGATAGGAATCTTTTCTTTCATAATCTGCGTCATAAATAATCCCCCTTTTTATTGAATTTGTTTTTGGTAATAATCTTTGTTATAAATTGGTATTACTGTATTTATTATACCATTTAACGGATAAATTTTCAATGATATTTGATGTTGCTGATTCTTAAAAAAATATGTACGATAAATTAATAAAGTGTAGCCGTTCATTCGAGTTTTCCACATTGTTTCATAAATATGTGGAAAACTTTATT
>CAMHNT010000109.1 GCA_946186535.1 uncultured Clostridia bacterium | reverse complement strand
TATCAAAAGTTTTTCTTCCCCTAATCTCTTGAACAGTGAGAACGTCGAACCGTATTCAACAGGGTCAATCATCGTTGCTTCAAGTCTTCCCGAGGGAAAGTTCATAAAGAGCTTCAGCATTATCGATTTCAGATAGTCAAAGCATACAGCTTTTTCATCTGTATCATATTTGATGAATAACGATAACCCATCGCCGATCGTCTGAAAATACGGAACCTTTGAACGCAGCTGAGTATCACTGAGTTCAAAAGGACGGTATTTCTTATCACTGAATTCATTGTTGATAAGCTGATCAACAGCAGAGTGACTGCTTTGCTTGCAGAGAGTTGTATAAAGATCTCCGAGATATACAAACTCAGGATACTGCTCAGGGGGCGTATATTCCTTTCCTTTCGCAGCTTCGGTGTACACCTTATCCTCATAAGCGTCCATGTGCTGCCCCAAGCCCTTTATCTTCGAGCTATAGAAATTATACAGCGTGGACTCAGTCGAACTATATGTACCGTCCAGCTCATTCTTCAGAGCTGAACAGTTTGTCTTATACTTTTTTTCTTCATTTGCTCTCTGTTCAGAAAGCTCTGACATGATGCTGTTGTGCCGTTCTTTGATAATCTGCCTCTTTTTTTCAGCCATTACCTGAAACTGCTTGCCTATCTCCTCCCTTTTGCTGCTGCTGTCTTTTAATATAGATCCTGCAGTTTCTACAATTTTTTCGGCGAGGCCAGGCAAAACCATCCGGGCTTTCCGTGACGATTTAAAATATGATTTCAGATCGTTGTCGACCTCTTTCTGGGTGCTGATCAGTTCATCTATTTTTTTCATAGCAGATGAGTAGCGTTTTTCTTCCTTATTCTGCTGTTCATCATACTTTTGTCTGATAGACGTAAGCTGAGAATTCATAAAGTAATCAGCATTACTCGTTTTGTCGTTAAAGTCTTTATATTCTTTGGTATACTCTTCATCATACTGAGTATACGATTCCTTTACTAATTGGATCGCGTCAAAAACCGAATCCATACTCTCGGCATTTTCGATTTTTTTCCAAGTTTCCAAATTCATTTCAATCCTCCGTTTTAGTTATATCATGATCGGCGATTCACTCCATAATTTCATATAAACACAAAAGAGGCACAACCTCGGCTTTGCGAAGCAGTTCCTTCATTTGTTCTCTATCAGGCGAATCATAGAGCTTTTCGAGCTTTTCAAAATAATCCCTTTCCGAAAGCTCAGGCTCGTCGAAATCTCCAAGCTCCAGCTCCTTCACTTCATTCAGGCTATGCTCGCGAACATTTAAGCCGCTGTCCATTTCATATCGTCCTGTGATCTCTATCACTGCCGACGAATCGTCCTCTTTCACTATATCATAGTTGAACCACCGGATAAGTTTGCTTCCATCGCTGTTAACAACTATATATGGCAATGAACTGATCTCGTTCAATTTTCTGTAGTCGTTATATATTCTATAAACGCTATCGATATCCATCTTGCTTCACCTTTCAAACCTTTTTTACACACAAGAATGAAAAATCCCTTGTCGTTCTTTGCATCTGTTCAAATTTATCTCTGCTTATAAAAAGACGGTTAGCCGATCCTCCGGTATCGTTGATCCACATCCCGACTACATCGTTTTTTCTGTTGCAGCTAAACCCGGCTACACATACACAATGGTCGCTGAGCTTTGACTTTTTAAATCTGCTAAGCTTTCCTTTTGGAGAAGGATCCTTCGCAGGCTTCCTTTTATAAACGTCTTCGTCCCAAATATCATCTCCATATACCGACATGAGAATACTCGATCCGCTAAAAAACTTTTTTGCAAGAACATCAATATCAACCGGGGTAAAACGAGATATGCCGGCGGAATATTTTTCAAATTCGAACGACTCTCCGTTCTTAGCCATTCTCTTAAAAAACTGAATTCTGTCATTCATTGATGTTCCGCCATTTCTTTTAGGGTCAGATCCTGTGATACAAAGACCCTCACGGACGAATATATCTATTCCGTCAGCTTCTCCCAAGCAGCTGCCTGTTTGCTGATTATATGCGGAACAAGAGCTTGTGATACCACAATCACCCTCGCAGTTTGGATTCACCTGACCTTGCTGATTTGTAAGCATTCCGTCATACACGTCAACAAAACTCTTTCCTCCGAAGCCTCTGAAATATGTAGCTTTTTCGGGATTTATATTACTTGATATTTCAGCTTTTTTCCGTTCTATTGCGGCTTTCTCCTTTTTGATCTCATTTAAAGCAGACTCCTTTCGCATCTTTTCCTGATAAAGCTGATTATATACATTATCCTCAGATGCGGACCCGCTTTTATTTTTGTAGGATTCAGCTGCTGCGGCTGCTCTGTCGCTTGCCGCTCTGGCAAAGCTGATTTTTTTATTCATCACTGAACTCTCGAAATCCAAATAATCAAGATATCTGCAAGCGCTTTCCTGCCATTCAGACGAATCTGTGCTGAACGCGGCGTCTGCATAATTGAGTATTTCTTCAATATCGTCTCTATATGTATCGTTGAAGCCTGCGGCTCTTGTTGACTGCCAATCCTTTGTGGCTCTTTTGAGCTCGTTAATTTGGCTTAGCGTATCGAATCGCTTTCCGCTGAGATAGGCTATGTTTCTTTCCGAGGCAATAAACTCAATTTGTTCATCGGTAAGTCCTTCTGCAATGTCGCTCCCGACCTCCAAAGAAAGGCCGTATCTGAAAATCCGAAGGTTTTCTCTGTAGGCTGCCTCTGACGAGTTTTTTTTCTGAAGCTCGGGGTTGAAATTATTCATCCAATTTTCACGGATCGATACTTTAATACCACGCAGTATCTCATTGGGAGTTCTCGCTCTTCCGTTCGCTGCCTTGAAATCGGATTCACTCATCAAATAATCGACCTTGATATCGTCGGGTATATCCTGATCCTGCCCGTAAACATAGGCACTTAGTAATGCGCTTCTCAATGATTTAAGTGTTTCGATATCAAGATCATCAAAATTCAAGCCCGAATCGCTGCGGCTGTGAGAGCTGTGATCCTGTGAAGACACAGAAGTATCATTATATACCTCCGTGGACGAAGAAGCTCCTCCCCCGCCTATTCCTCCCGGCGATCCGCTGCCTGCCGAATAGGAAAAAACATCAACATTCATGCCCATGCTTTTTTGCAGATCCGCTTTAGCTTTCTCCGCTTCATTCATTCTGGCAACGAGTTCTTTAAGATACGTTTCCATCGAGCTTCCATAGCTCATCTTCAAAATCTCTTCGAATTTTTGCTTATTTAAAAGCTCGCCCTTGTTGTACTCGTCTATAATTGATATTTCCTTTTTCTTTCTTTCATTAATACTTTTTATTTCGGCTTTCGCAGCCTCGTATCTCGAATTGGCAAGCTGTAATGAACTCCGAGCGCCGTTAAGCCTGGCTTTTGCGGCTGCAACATCGCCTCGATAGTTCCCGTTCTCGTCGACCTGGCAGACGAGATCAAATGCTTGATTTGCCTGCTGCAATTCAAGTTTTGCAGCCTCGATGCCCCGAAGGCTATCGTCAAGCTCCTTCTTTGCGGTTACACCCTCTTGAATAATTTTTTGAGAGTTAGATTTAATTTCCTTTATGCCCATATTTATACACCCTTGTAAAATTGGTAATAAACCGGTACTATGGCGGTAACTGTCGTATTGTCATGACGAAAAGTCGAACTGTTTGATACCGTAACCAAGACAAGCTCTGTTACGGTATCAAAACAGTTACTTGTAAATAGATCTCGGCAAAGTATCACCATTCGGATATCTTCGATTTGAGGGCCTGCATTTTTGCACTAAGGCTCTCCTTCTCTTTTTCGGCACTCTTTGCTATTTCGCTGTACTCATCAGAGCTCTTCTGGAGCTTCTCTTTGGCCTCGCCTGCAACAGCGCTTCCTATCTCGGTAGTTTCCGTTGCCTCAATGTTCTTCCTGGCGTCGTCAGTCTTTTTCTCTTCGCTGCCTGCATCTGCTTCCGCGGAAGTAAGACCTTCCGATGCTTTTTCCGCTACTTCCGCAGAGTTTTCTTTAAACTCTGATTTAATCTCCTTGTCTGCGTCCTTCTCAAAATCATTCACGGCTTTTACGTCAGAATCGTCAAGATTCATGTCAATAGCTTCAAGACGGCCTCGTATTTTCTTAGCCTCGTCTGATATCTTGCTGCCTTCCTTAACAGCCTCCTTTCCTTCCTTCCCGGACTCCTGTAATTTCTTCCTGAGTGAATTCTTAATACTGCCCATAACAATTCTCCTTTTATTCTACAGCTATGTCAAGCTGATATTTTTTTGCAGCTTCAATAAGCTTTCCTCTTAATTTTTCCATTGTTTCTTTTTCAATGTTCAGTTTGATCCGCTCATATATATCACAAGCAGCTTCAACGGCATATTTCTGCCTTTCCTTGATTTTCCCGAAGATATTTTTCACATTTTCCTTGTTCTCACAGCCATTATATATTCCGTCATCAGATATGCCAAGTCTTTCCCAATAACGAAGACGGTTATCGATCCTGTCTGCTATTCCGATAAAATCAGATACAATGTCAACTGTATTCTGATAATCACCGGAATCTGATGTAAGCTCGGAAATCAGGTCGGTTCTATCCCGAAGCTCTGCTCTTACCTTATCAAGCGATTTTCCCGAAACAGAGGATTCTCCATTCCCAACTGCAATGTCATACGCACTTTTCAATGAATTGTACTTTTCACGCTCCACAGAAACAGTGTCAATAGTGTCAGAAACAGCTTTGCATCTGTCTATGCACTCCATAAACTTGTTATTAATGCGATTTGCTTCCATAAAAAAGCTTTTTTCGCAAATTTTCCTGTAGGAAGGTCTGTCGAAAATCTGACGCTGAAGATCTTCGTCATACTTAGAGGTCGTGACAGCCTTTCGAACCGATCTGCTTGGAATACATTCGCCGTTCCGAAAATGTTCACAGCACCTGATACACCAGCTCTCATCAAAATTTTCATAGCTGCAGTGCTCCGTGTTCCACATACCGCACCACTCGTGTGTTTGAATGGTAAACGGTCTCATAAGCCCCTCGTAGCTGATAAGCGATCTTCCTATTCCGAAGGACGCCATTTGCTCTATCTGATTAGGCATAGCTGCCATTGTACTGCCTAAAAGTCCTCTGTCGTCAGACGCAGTTATTCGCAAAGCTATCTTCAAGCCTGTATTTTTAATAACTGCGGGCGCCATAACGGTAGGAAGCTGGTCGGCAATGACTATTCCCTCCTTCAGAGCTCGTACCTCAGCAAGCATATTGGAAATAAACTCGGTTGCAGACTGCTTTGGGTCGGGCGGAGTTCCGGGTATCCTCTCCGAATTCGGTCCAATAAGATTATGAGCCTCTTCTATAAAAATAACGTGACGGGCATAATCTTTATCGTAGTGAGGATTTACCTTGAGTGTTTCTCTGATAAGCGTACACAAAAGCAGAGTAAGAAAGTTTGCAGGATCCTTGCCTATTGACTCAAGCTCGATCACGGCAGGCTTTTCAAGCCATTCCTCCGGAGAAAGCGTTGATGTCGGAACATCAAACAGATCTCCGAGCTCACGCTGAAGCAAGCTGCCTATACGTACCTTGAGTGCTGTCTCTATATTTCCTCTCAGCTCGGAATCGTATTTTGTTGAGTTGACCTCTTCCTCCATTTTTCGATACAGCATAGACATCGTCGGAAACTTCAAATTCGTCTCGTCTGTATAAACTGTATCGGTCGACCAGCCAAGATCTCTGTAGACTGCCTCTATAGCCTTCTGAAGTAAGAACGGCATTGAGGCTTCAAGCTCAAAGGAGCCTTGAAAAACAGAGAACAGATTGGAAATATGCTCGGAGAGAACCTCGCCTTTAGGGAACTCGAAAGGATTTATGTGCAGTGGAAAGCGCATATCGGCATTCGGAGAGAAGATGAACATATCTTCCATTCCCTCTTGATTTGCAAGTGCTCTGTATTCCTTTTTTGCCGGCTCAAAAACAAGAAAAGGTATACCATGCTTTTTCCAAAGAGTAGACGTGAGATGGTGGAGCGTATTCGTTTTGCCAGATCCGGGGACTCCGGCGATAAACGCGTGCTTCGCAAGCTTTTCAAGCGGAAAGTAGACGGGATATCCGTTATCGTCCGTTCCGAGATAGATCGCATTGCTTTCAGGGATCGGCACAGGGGCTGTTTCCTTGCGCTTTTGGATAGTTTCTCCGTCATACAGCGCAGGGAATCTGAAAAACGGTTCGATCTCCTCCAAAGTAAACAGATTGGAAAGATAATTGATATTTATATCCCGAGCCTTATCCTTGAACACAGAAAAGCCGATCGGTGCCTTTTTCATTACGATCTGTTTTCTTCTGTCAAACCATTCCTTATCTGCCACATCGTCAGAAAAAGCTCCGGCATAAAATTTATCCTTGAAATATCCTATGTCATAATTACCTTCGCTGACGGCCTCAGAACCGGCCGAATCAAGAACTACTGCTGCATCATCGTAATTATTGGCAAACACAAAAACATTTGCAATAAAGTGCGGAGATGATTCAACCTTGGACATAAGCTCCTCATAATCCTTCAGAACCGCCTCTGCCTCATAATCACGCTGACCGCCTGACCCCATTCTGTTATAGATCCTGTCACGCAAAACAGACATCGGGTGTGTGAGCGAGTCTCTGAGACGTTCGCCTTTATCGACAGGATATAAGTCGACCCTGTAAACCATTTTTTTATCTAACGCTTCCAAAAGCTTTGCAAGCGAATATAATCTTCCGCCCTCGTTCATTGTCCAAGCTCTGATGTTATAGTAGATACTGTTATCTCCGCTCCCAACAGATGAACGAATGAACGTCTCCTTCTTTACAAGTGCGGCACAATAGCTGAACGGCGAGGAATCCAGCCTATACTCGGATAAAAAATCATTGAAATTACATTTCCTGAATTCGTAGTATTCGGAAAGCGGCGACGAAAAAACAAGCTGATCTATATTCTTCATTTTTTCTTCTTCACCGTATGCGGCAAAAATGATCTCCAGCTTGTTTCCTCTTTCTCCCCTGACATACTCGCCCTCAGCATCCTGACCATCGAAATAATAAAAGAGATGGAAGGAAATCTCAGAAAGTATTCCCTTTCTGTTCCAACGCCGCAAAAAAGCATTGTGCTTTTCAAGAACGCCTTCAACTCCTTTGCCGTCAAGAGAAGAATACTTATCCAAGCTCAGATCAGGAATCTTATTTATTTTATAACTTTTTACTATTTTTGACATCTGAACACCCTTTCCGTGATCGTGTTCTATATAAAAAGCGGAAGCACTGATAATTATTCAGAGATTGCTTCATCTCCCGCTTTAAATACACTGGTTCGTTGGTTACAGGAAAAACAAATTAAACATGCGGCAGTAACTATCGTTACAAATAAACTCGGGCGGGACTGCCCGCAAAGACGTGAAAAAAATAGTTCTCACACAGCTTTAAATATGCTTTCGCCCAAATCGTTGAACATGGCGTTTTAAGGAAAAAATTCAAAACATTACAATGGATTTGTCAATATCCGTCCAGTCAAAAAACACCCAAAATTCTAACAGCAAGA
>CAMHNT010000108.1 GCA_946186535.1 uncultured Clostridia bacterium | reverse complement strand
TTCTTCTTGGCTTCCTCTTCGGCTTTGCGCTTCGCTTCTTCGTCGGCTTTTTTCTTGGCTTCCTCTTCGGCTTTGCGCTTCGCTTCTTCGTCGGCTTTTTTCTTGGCCTCTTCATCGGATTTTAGTTTTGACTTGTCATCCTTCTGCTTTTCGGCATCCGAATCAGATTTTGAAGATTTGGAATTTATGTTTTTGTTTTCTTTATCCTTGGTATCGTCCGTGTTTTCGGTCTTTGCCTTAGGCTTCATTCGTGAAGCACGAATAATATCCTCGTACGACACAAGCTTCTTACCACGCTTGTGTCCGCACTTGCATGTATCATTCTCCACCGGATTTATCGCATTACAAGACGAGCATTTCCACTCCTTGTCATTGATATTTCCGTCAAATTCTTCAGGCTGTTTATTTTCCTTGGAAGAATCATTATTATCCTGTTTTATTTCAGGTTTATCGCCAGATTCTTTCTTCGATGAATCTTCAGCCTTCTGTTCGGATTTTTTCTCCTGAGGCTTACTATCATCGACTTTCTTGTCATCTGATTTTTCTTCTTCCTTTTTATTTTTACCCTTATCGTCGCCAATAAGATAAATCTCAGTCGGACCTTTTTTGGCTTTCGGATCATTGATCTGTGATTTGGGTCGCCACACCTGAACCGGAGCACGCATAAATTCATCGATTTCCGCTTGAATTTCTTCCTCCGTGAGTTCTACCTTTTCCGGCATCTCAGGATCATAGTCATCCGGGACCTCCGGCTCCAAAGGTTTCGAAGTCTCTGGTTCTTTAACAGGCTGCTGTTTTTCAGTTTGCTTTGCATTCTGCTGAGCAGGAGTCTGCTGTACGTTTTTCTGTTCAGCCGCCTTGGTTGGCTGCTGAGCCGCAGGTTGATTCTGCTTCGGATCTGCAGCAGAGTTATCCGACGAATTCTCGGTACGAACCTGATCGCTTTCCTTAGCTGCATCTTTAGGAACTTTGCCCTTAGCGATATTCATCGCACGTCTCTGTGTACAACCGCATTTACATGTGGAAACATAGTCGGAGTTTACTGTTCCGCACTCGGGGCACTTCCATTCACCGTCAAGTGCATCTGCTTCCTTGTTGGAATCATCCTTTTTCGGAGGTCCGAAAAGCATATGCTTCAAGGTAGGCTCATATACGCCTTCCTTATCCTGTTTCTTATTCATCTTGGATTTGTACATAATAACAGGCTGTTCGCCGTTTTTATTAAGTGCATCTTCTCCAAGCTCTGCTTTGATCTGTTCCTGAATATATTTTGAAGGTGCATTCTGACCGTTCTTCGCACTGTCATCGGACTTTTTGGAAACCTTTTTCTGAACGATAATCTTTTTCTTGCCGTCGGGAGTAATTTCCTCTCTGACAATATCACCTTCATTTATATCAGGTTTTCCCTTCACAGTCTCCGGTTTATCGTTTGCCTTTTTATCTTCAGTCTTTATATTTTTTGAATCGGGTTTGGGTGAATTGGTTTTTATAACTTTATTCCCGTTTTCCTGAACATTGCCTCCATTATTGTTATTCATCTGGATAGGCTGTACAGTCTGCTGCGGATATCCGCTCTGACCCGATCTCTGATTAAACCCGTTGTTATACGGCTGATTATATCCGTAAGGTGAAGTATATGTCAAATACTGAGCCTGCTGACTCTGCGTCTGCGGCCCGTATTGCTGAGCCGCCTGGCCTGACGGCTGAGGACCATACTGCTGAGCCTGAGGATAAGCACCGTACTGCTGTGGATAGTATCCGTATCCTGCGCCTGTCTGAGGCTGTTTGTAGGGATACTGCTGCTGAAAATTATTGTAGGCATACTGCGGCTGCTGTGACTGAGGCGGACGCTGAGGCTGCTGCGACTGCGGCGGCGTCTTTTGTCCTTGGGATTGCTGGGGCGCAGATCTGTAGTCATACTGTCCCGGTCCCGCGCCTGAATATGCGCTGTTCTGACTGTATTGTCCCATGCTTGCCTTATAGTTGTACTGTCCCGGACCCGTTCCGTTTGCGTTCTGCTGATACGCACCGTAGGTTCTGGCAGTTCCCTGTGACGGATAACCGGAGTTCGCATTTGGGCGGAAATTACCCTGCTGCGGATACTGTTGATTGAATCCGTTGTTATAAGGCTGTTGATACGGCACGCCCTGCATGGTCGGACCATAGCCGTATTGCGGCACATTCTGCTGTGCCTGATAGTTGTTTCTCGAGTTCGGAGGATAAGTATACTGCTCCGTACTCGTCTTCATGTTGGGTGGACTGACACCCTTCATGCTCTCCTCGGATTCTTCTGGCTTCTGAGCCTCTTGGGTTTCCTGCTCTTTTTCCAGCTCTTCACCGGGAAGATTCTTTTTTCCTTGTTCTTCCATGCTATAACTTCCTCTGCAGATGAAATTATAATATGTCTGTAAAAAGACATATAATCAAGCCTTTCGGCTATTGATGTCAGATGATGTGAGGAAGGGATTTCAGAAGCCTAACGGATTAAAAGCTTCCGAAAGCTCTCCTCAGATGTTAATTGTTAGAATTTTTTATAAATATCAAACAGGATGAACCTTGTTCTTAGCGTCAAAATGTTCGCTGTCGATGCCTGCCTTCTGATCACGGCGCTTCTCAAAGAACTTGATAGCAACACGATCAAACTGAGCGTAGGAGAGTACATCCTCTTCCTGCTCACACCACTCTGCACACTCCTGCTTAAGCTTCTCAAGCTCAGGCTCAAGCAGATCTGCCGGACGGCAGGTTACAGGCTTTTCGTTTCCGATGATTTTCTTTCTGAACTCAGGATCAATCGGAAGCGGAGTTTTACCGTACTTACCCTGAACAAGATCCTTGAACTGACCGTTAACGTTCTTATAACGTTCTCCGAAGATAACGTTGCTTACTGCCTGTGTGCCGACGATCTGAGATGTCGGAGTAACGAGCGGAGGATAGCCTGCGTCTTTTCTTACTCTCGGAACTTCCTTCATAACATCCTCGAGCTGATCCTCCTTACCCATCTGCTTGAGCTGTGAAAGGAGGTTTGAAAGCATGCCGCCCGGAACCTGATAGATAAGAGCGTTTGCGTCAACTGCGAGCATCTTTGGATCGAGAAGACCGCTGTCAAGATACTTTTTGCGAAGAGTCATAAAGTAATCCCTGATTTCAGTCAGAGCCACAAGATCAAGACCCGTGTCATAATCGGTATCCTTGAGTGCTGCAACCATCGACTCAGTCGGAGCATGAGATGTTCCGAGAGCAAGCGGCGACATAGCCGTATCGATTATATCTGCACCCGCCTCGATACCCTTAAGCAAGCACATTGAAGCAAGACCCGATGTATAATGAGTGTGAAGCTGAATAGGAAGATCAACTTCCTTTTTGAGAGCCTTTACAAGCTCTTCCGTATTGTAAGGAGTAAGCAAAGCAGCCATATCCTTGATACAGATGGAATCCGCACCTGCGTCTGCTATTCTCTTGGCATAATCGATATAATATTTTGTATCGAAAACCGGACCTGTTGTATAGGAAATAGCGATCTGAGCGTGTGCGCCTTCCTTCTTCGCAGCCTTAACGGCTGTTTTAAGGTTGTCTATATCATTAAGAGCATCGAAAATACGGATAATATCAATACCGTTTGCAACGCTCTTCTGAACAAAGTATTCGAGTACGTCATCGGCATAATGACGATAACCGAGCATGTTCTGTCCTCTGAAAAGCATCTGAAGCTTTGTGTTCGGACAGTTCTTTCTTAAAATTCTGAGTCTTTCCCACGGATCCTCGTTAAGGAAACGCAAACAGGAATCGAATGTTGCACCGCCCCAGCACTCGAGCGAGTGGAAGCCGATTTTGTCGAGCTTCGGGAGAATCGGAAGCATTTCGTCCATTGTCATTCTTGTTGCGATAAGCGACTGGTGGGCATCTCTCAGGATTGTTTCTGTAACAAGTATCTTTTTCTTGGACATTTTCTACATCCCCTTCATTGTAAATTCAAATTATTCCAATGTGAGAAGAACCGCACCGGATTCCTTGTTCTCGCCCTTTGCGCAGAGAACGGAAGCGATCTTGCCGTCCTGCGGAGCCTGAATCTCGTTTTCCATCTTCATTGCTTCGAATACTACGAGAACATCGCCCTTCTTAACGCTCTGACCAACCGTTGCGTTAACGCTGATAATAGTACCCGGCATCGGGATTTCAACTTTAACGGAACCTGCCGGAGCTGCTGCGGGAGCCGGAGCAGGAGCTGCCTTCGGAGCCGCCGGAGCTGCAGCTGCAGGAGCCGGAGAAACAGGTGCGCTTACTGCGCCGCCTGCAGCGTCCTCAACCTGAACATCGTATGCAACGCCGTTTACGGTAATTTTAAGATTTCTCATAATATATACATCCTTTCAAGGTCATTTGTTTGTTAAATTGTGCTGTGCTTCTTCGGAAGAGTTGTTTCTCTCTTGCCCGAAAGCATGTCAAGAGCGGTAGAGAGAAGCTCTCTCAGTTCGCCTTTTTCAGCAACGTTATCTATGTATCCCTTTTCTGCGGCTCTCATTGCGGAGCATTCGTTAGCCTTGAATTCCTCAACGGCTTTCTTTCTGCCCTCCGCATCGGTTTTGAGACGCTCAGGGTTAAGTATAATAATTCCTGCCTCGGGAGCAACAGGCGAAACGCTTGCGCCCTCAAGAGCAATTGTAATATCGGTTGACGCGCCTGTTCCTGCAACAGCCATATAGAATGCGCCGAATGCGTCTCCCGTCACAACCGTGATTTTTGCGGTTGTAGCTTCGGCATAGGCAGCCGTAAGCTTAGCTGCGGATTTAACGCACTTAAAGCCCTTTGAATCAGCGAGAGTAATCACCGGAATCGAATAAGCGTCGCAGAATCTTACGAGCTTTGCACTCTTCTCGCAAGCCTTCCGGTCGAGAACGTCACCGTTAGTTTCAACAACACCGACCGTGTCTCCCTGAAGCTTTGCGAAACCTGTCTTAACGGAATCCGCATAACCCTCAAAGATTTCGACGAAGCTTCCTCCGTCAACAAAGTCCGAAATAATATCACCGTCCGGAATAGCCGGAACTTCGTCTGTCGTATAAGGATCCGAGAGGTTATTCTGCGGAAGCATAACCACAAGATTCTTGGCAGCTTCAATGGCACTGAATTCATCTTTTGCGGCAATAGCCGCAACGCCGTGCTTCCTGTTCTCCTCAGCGCTTCCGCCCTCACCGTTTGTGTTAATGGTGAGCTTGCCTTCTTCGCTCATGATAACAAAATCCGCACATGTAGCGAGAAGTGCCGCCGTTCCCTGACACGGGCCGAGAACAACCGAAATCTGAGGAACGATACCTGCGAGCTTACCGCTGTAATTGAGAACCTCGCCGTAAGCAGTCATCATCTCAACGCCCTCGTTCACTCTTGCACCGATCGAATCGTAAAGACCGATAACCGGTGTACCTGTCTTTAACGCCAGGTCATAAAGTTTTTTCAGCTTTGCGGCATGAGCTTTTGACATTGCGCCTCCGCAGATATCGCTGTTCTGAGCGAACGCATAAACGGCACAGCCGTTAACCTCACCGTAGCCGGCAGCCGCCTCTGCATAGCTGTCGTTTGATACCGTGAAAGGAGCAATCGGAGAAAACGTACCCTCATCAAAGAGAGCGCCCAGTCGCTTGTATGCGACTGAGTTCTCAAGCTCTGCTTTTACTTTTTCAATACTCATTTCTATTCCAACCTTTCTCTGACTGTTGATTAGCCTGTCTACTATTTTTGCCTAAATATTCTGCATAAAACAGTATATCAGACATCAGTCGATGTTGTCACACTCAATTAGACTTATTGTAATTATAAAACAAAATCAGAAAAATGTAAAGGTTGATTTGAGAATTTTATACAAAAAAGAAATAAATTTTATAAAAAACAGGATTGAATACATATTGATTTTTATTTTTTGTGAATAATTACCTTTTGTTTTTATGGGAAGCGGCTTGAATATCCAAATTTTATAATCGTTAAAAATCTATAGCTAATAGCTAATATCTAAAACCGGCAGAAGCAAAAACTCCTGCCGGTTACTTATTTAATATTTAGTTATTATAAACACTGTCCTTAACAATAACGTCATGGCTTCCGCCCTCAACGATACTTGTCGAAGAAACGAGAGTGAGTCTTGCTTTCTGCTGGAACTCAGGGATAGAAAGTGCACCGCAGTTGCACATGGTTGACTTGATCTTATAGGTTGTGATAGCTACGCCGTCCTTGAGCGCACCTGCATAAGGAACATAACTGTCAACACCCTCTTCAAACGAAAGCTTCTTATCGCCGCCGAGGTCGTATCTCTGCCAGTTTCTTGCTCTGTTCGAGCCTTCGCCCCAGTACTCCTTAACGAACGAACCGTTGATCTTTACCTTCTGTGTCGGGCTTTCGTCGAAACGTGAGAAGTATCTTCCGAGCATAACAAAATCAGCACCCATTGCAAGAGCAAGAGTAATATGATAATCGTGAACGATACCGCCGTCCGAACACACAGGGATATAGATACCTGTCTCCTCGAAATACTCGTCACGAGCCTTGCAGACCTCGATAACAGATGTTGCCTGACCTCTGCCGATACCCTTTGTTTCTCTTGTGATACAGATCGAACCGCCGCCGATACCGACCTTAATGAAGTCTGCGCCGCACTCAGCGAGGAATCTGAAGCCCTCTCTGTCAACAACGTTTCCTGCGCCGACCTTAACGCTTTCACCGTAATGCGCGCGGATCCATTCGATCGTGAGTTTCTGCCACTCGGAGAATCCTTCGGAAGAATCGATGCAAAGAACATCAGCACCTGCATTCACGAGAGCCGGAACTCTTTCAGCATAGTCACGTGTGTTGATACCTGCACCTACGATATAGCTCTTGTGAGAATCGAGAAGCTCGTTTACGTTCTCTTTGTGTGAATCATAATCCTTTCTGAAAACGATGTAAGCAAGGTTTCCGTCCTCGTCAACGAGCGGAAGGCTGTTGAGCTTATGCTCCCAGATGATATCATTAGCCTCTTTGAGAGTTGTTGTCGCCGGAGCTGTAACAAGCTTGTCGAGAGGAGTCATGAATTCCTTGACCTTAGTGGATTTATCCATACGGCTGACTCTGTAGTCACGGCTTCCGATGATACCCAGAAGCTTGCCGTGAGCGGTACCGTCGTCGGTAACGGCAACCGTAGAATGACCTGTTTTCTCCTTGAGATCCAGAACATCCGCAAGAGTATTCTCAGGCATAATATTCGAAGTTGAAGTGATAAAGCCCTTCTTATAATTTTTAACACGGGCAACCATAGCCGCTTCGTCTTCGATTGACTGTGAACCGTAAATGAAAGAAACTCCTCCCTCTTTCGCAAGTGCAATTGCCATTGTGTCGTTTGAAACAGACTGCATGATAGCACTTATCATAGGGATATTCATTGTGATAGCGGACTCTTCACCCTTCTTGAATTTTACAAGCGGTGTTTTAAGACTTACCGCATTCGGGATACACTGACTTGAAGAGTAGCCCGGAACAAGCAGATACTCACCAAATGTACGTGACGGTTCATCAAAATAGTATGCCATAATAAACACTCCTCTTTTTCATAATTCT
>CAMHNT010000107.1 GCA_946186535.1 uncultured Clostridia bacterium | reverse complement strand
TCCTGACTTTTCACCGGGTATGACATTAATGTCATATCTTATTTTTTGCTTTTATTATACGTATCCATAATGATTTTGTAAATGCGTTCGTTGGCGTCGATGATTGCCATTTTTCTTGCGTTTGCGGAATATTCAGCAAGCTTGTTTTTATCGCTTACTATCTTGTCGATCTTTTCCGTCAGAAGCTCGCCCGAAAGCTCGCTCTCTTCGATGAGCTCGCCGGCGTTTTTGTTAACGAGCGCCATTGCGTTGTGATACTGGTGGTTCTCAGCAACATTCGGAGACGGAATGAAAACGGCAGGCTTGCCCTGCGCCTGAATTTCACTGATGGTTATGGCGCCTGCACGGCACACCACAACGTCGGCGGCAGCAAGACACGTGGGCATATTGTCGATATACTCCCTGATATCGAGGTTGCTGCACTTTGAAATATCGGTGCCCTTTTCCTTGACGAGGTCGGGGAACCAATGACCGTACTGACCGTAGGCGTGAATATGCTGATACTTTCCGTCTTTGCCGCTTCTCGCTATGATATCGGCGCAGGCTTCGTTGACCTTTCTTGCGCCAAGGCTTCCGCCGAAGGAAAGAACGACCGGACGTTCGTCGAGACCGAGCTCGGCTCTCGCTTTGTCCCTGTCTGCGGTAATGATTTCGCTTCTGACAGGATTTCCCGTAACGATGAAATTGCAGCCTTCCTTCATGTGCTTCTGAGCGTCGGCAATCGCAAGCATGACTGCCTCGGCTTTCTTTGAGAGCATTTTGTTCGCAACTCCGGGGAAGGCGTTCTGTTCATGAATGAGAATCGGAATGCCGAGTTCATTCGCAGCCTTGAGAACCGGGCCGCTTACATATCCGCCTGTTCCTATGCAGATATCCGGCTGAAAATCCTTTATGATTTTCTTGCTTGCGGAGGTTGCCGTGAAAGCTCTCCATGCGGTCTGGACGTTTGCTTTGACAGCTTTCGGAGTCATGCTGCGCTTGAAGCCGCTGACATGAATGCTTCTGAACTCGAAGCCTGCTTTCGGGACGAGTCTTTCCTCCATGCCGCCCTTGTTGCCCACATAAAGTATCTCGGCGTCGGGCTGCTGCTGCTTCAGATATCCGGCAATAGCCAATGCCGGGTTGATGTGACCTGCCGTTCCGCCGCCTGCGAATATAACTCTCATAAAATTATCCTTCTTTCCTATCGGAATAAGATATATAATGCATTCCGAATTCTCTTACTTTTCTTTTGTCTTATATATTAATAAATCACTGCTTTTCAATTATTGCGCTTCTCGAAATATTCATGACAATCCCCATCTGTGCAAGCAGCATGACGAGCGATGAACCGCCGTAGCTGAAGAACGGCAGACTGATACCGGTATTCGGAAGACAGTCGGTTATAACGAGAATGTTAAGTACAACCTGCAAGCCTATCTGTGCGATAAGACCGACTCCTAAAAGCGTGCCGAACTTATCCGTTGCACGCAGACATATCTTTATGCCTCGCCATACGAGAACGCCGAACAGCGCTAGTACGATCAATGCACCTATGAGCCCGAGTTCCTCACAGACAATCGCAAAAACGAAGTCGTTCTGCGGTTCCGGAAGGAACATATATTTCTGACGTGACTGCCCGAGTCCCAGACCCCAGAGTCCGCCCGAGCCGATCGCATAGAGCGAGTTTCTCGTCTGCCATGTCGTATTCCACATTTCATTCGTCGTATATTCGAGTGCCTGACCCCAACCGTCGAGACGTGCCATAGCATACGTCAGCATTCCCGTCATAGCCATGATCGCAACGAGACCTGTGACCAGACCGCCTGCGATAACGAAGAATTTTATCGGAACACCCGAAAGAAAGAGCATTACCGCAACGATAAGAACGCAGATTACGATACCGGAATAGTGCGGCTCAAGATATAGCAGAAGTCCCGTGATTCCGAGAACGACTACGCCCGGGAGGATACCGAATTTTATGGTTTTCATTTTCCTGTAGTAAATCGAGCCCCAGTTTGCGAAAAACAGGATAAGGGCAAATTTACATATCTCGGAAGCCTGAATTCTGAAGAGACCCAATTCAAGCCAACGCTTCGGCTCACCGGCGCCGCCGGACGACGGCATGATCAGGACCGCGATCATCAGCAGCCATGCAAATCCCAGCGCAGGTGCGGCGAATTTGTGGAGATGATGATAATCAAAATAGGAGAGCCCGATCATAACCGCAACACCGAGGAGTGCAAAAATGAGCTGTCTTTTTATGAAATAGTAGCTGTCGCCGTACTTATGAAAAGCGTAGGGATAGCT
This sequence comes from uncultured Clostridia bacterium, assembly GCA_946186535.1. GTDB lineage: Bacteria > Bacillota > Clostridia > Oscillospirales > Acutalibacteraceae > RUG592. Next base: position 5,293 of record CAMHNT010000107.1, on the reverse strand, counting down.
TGCGGAGAACATCATCACGAGACCGATGACCAGAACTCCGATAACCAGAAGGAAAAACGTCAGATCAAGTCCGTCACCCTTCGAAAAGATACGAAATTTTTTTCTTCTTCTCGGTCCTGTTCCGACATGATCAGGGCTGATTTTTTCAGTCTTTTTTATTCTGCTGCTGTCGGTGAAATTTTTCAGATCACCATAAGTATAACTCTGAACCAATCCCTTTCTCTCCTTTCTTTCTTTCTTTCTTTTTAACAACCCCTCCGTCAGCCTTTGGCTGACACCTCCCCTTGAGGGGAGGGATGGGGGGATATCTTTTGTTTAAGATATTTTTCTATTAAGCTTAATTCTTTTGTCAAAGTTCTGTTATCTTTCCGGAAAGATACTTTTCTTGGAAGCTGAATCTTATCATCAGACTTTCGCCACACCCATCGGGAGCTGCGCTCCCCAAACCCTTGCTTTCGTCTCCTAAAGCTTTTCGTGGATCAAGGACTTCGCCCTGCACCTATCGGGGCTGCGCCCCAAGCTCTGTTTTCGTTGCAAAACTTTTACTTTCTGCAACGAAAAAACTAATCGAATAAAGTAGGCGGTCGAAGGTCGCCGGGCGGAAAGCGAGCGACTTTAGCGCCGAAGGCGATAACTCGGAGCGAGCGGAAGAGGAGTCAGGTAGACTCCAAAAACTTGCGGTTCGAACTAAAGGGGTTGTTAGGGGAAAATCGCACATTTAAGGAGCGTTAGCGACGCGTGCGATTGTCCCCTGACTTTCCTTTTGCCTACTTTTGGGAAATGCCAAAAGTAGGTCGCTTGCCCGGCGACGGAGGGCAAAACTTGAACATAAGATATCTTAAACTTAAGGAGGATATCTTGTGTTTAAGATGCTCTTCTATTAAGCTGAGTCTTTTCATCAAACTTTCGCCACACCCATCGGGAGCTGCGCTCCCGAACCCTTGCTTTCCTCTCCAAAAGCTTTTCGTGGGTCAAGGGCTTCGCTCCGAGCCCTTGCTTTCTTCTTACTTCACAACCCCGAAAAGGAACAACAGCATTGACAGAATACCCATCACGAATGTAACGGCGCTGAATACAATAACTATTTTAATCTCGTTCCATCCGCTCATTTCAAAATGGTGATGAATCGGTGTCATTTTGAAAATTCTCTTTCCATGAGTTGCCTTGAAATATGAGACCTGGAGAATTACCGAGAACATCTCACATAGATAAACGATTCCCAACGGCAGAAGGAGTATCGGCAGGTCAAGACCGAATGCCATCGCACAGACCGCACCGCCCAAAAACAACGACCCTGTGTCACCCATGAATATCTTTGCAGGATTGAAATTCCAGATAAGAAATCCCAGACAGCCGCCTGCAATCGCTGCACAGAAAATATTCATTCCCACAAACGAGCTGACTCCTGCCATAACCATGAAAAATGCTGCAACGAACATCGTGACCGAACCGTTGAGTCCGTCGATTCCGTCGGTGAGATTCACCGCATTGACAATGCCCACAATCACAACGGCGGAAATTATATAATAGAAAAATCCGAGATCAACGAGACCGAAAAACGGAATTATTGTTCTTGTGTCGTCGCCGAAAATTCTCAGAACAATAAGATACAGAAACGCTGCCGAGAACTGAAGAATAAGCTTCTGCTTTGCGGTGAGACCGAGATTTCTTTTCTTCTTGATGGAAATATAATCATCAATAAAACCTATCGCACCGTAAAGCAGCGACATAACAAGACCGCCCGCAACCTGAGCTATTTTCAGCTTGTTGATCAGATAGTCATCGTTTGACATGATATAGCAGAGCGACGTCACAGCCACTGCGGCAATCGTACCGCCGATAAACATAATTCCGCCCATGGTCGGTGTGTTCTGTTTGTTCTTATGCCACGAGGGGCCTATTTCCTTGATTGTCTGACCGCATTTTACCTTCACAAGGAAAGGTATGAGCTTGCTGCCTATCAGCGATGAAACAATGAAAGAAATCAATGCGGCCTCAAAAGACCAAATTCCTGTTGTCATAAGTATCCCTCTTTTTCTTTTCTTTTTCCGGAACAGCCAATATCGGCTGCCTGAATTTTTAACTTCATTATTATTAATATTAAACCGCCCTGAGGCGCTTTATTTTAACCCGATGTCATTTCGGCTCAGCGTTTTCAGAACGTCCCGAAACGGCATTCCCAGAAGTATCAGTCCGCAGGCTAAAGCTATCGCATACCTCGGGGCTTCCCTTCCGGTGTCATTAAGATATATCCTGCCGATTCCGTCCTTCGCCAGAAGCTCGAACGCCGTGAAATCGTCCGTGAATCTCACGTTTTTTCCCACAACGTCCGCTTCGTTTTCCTCAACGGCATAAGTAAGAACTTCGCCGCAGATTATCCCCGTTTTTTCAAATCCCCTGAAATACGGAAACGCAGCCTTCTTCCATCTCATGTTATCCAAACACTTTCCGTCTGTCAGAACGACAACGTCAGCCACGTCCGACAGGATATCCGACATTCCCAGTTTTTTCACAAACGAAACAAATTTCCGGCTTTCACCGCCCACAACACAAATCTTTCCAAATCCTGTAAAATCCATGCCGGACTTCATAATGCATCAATCCCTGAAAACAAATTTACCGCATTATGCCGTTCTCCGGAATACGAAACAGAATTCCCGTTCGTTTCGAAAAACGGTACACCGCAAAATATTACGCCCTCTGAAAAACAAATACATATTTTATAACAGAACAGATAACATTAGTTTTGATTCGCCAAATCTATTATTATGCACTAAATTCACTGCAAAAAATATCGTATATCAAAGCTACATAACCGTATCGTCGACGTCATTGTTTCCGAAGTAAACGCTAACGACCGTACCCGGTGAAACCTTCTCATCGGGATCGACGCTCTGTGCATACGAATAAACCGTATCAAGATCAACCGAGCCGGAGAAGCTTACATTTATATTATACTCAGCCGCTATCTCGTTGACCTGAGCGACTGTATATCCGACAAGATCGGGCACGCTGACTGTTTCGTTCGTGCTGTCGCTCGTCGTATAGAACACGATCTGACCGCCTCTCGGGATTTTTGAACCTGCCTGAGGAACCTGAGCGAGAACCTTGCTGCCTTCGCCGCAGATGTACGGTTCGAAGCCGTCCTCCTGCGCCTGAACGAGAGCCTCTTCAATATCCATTGAAAGATATGTTCCGGCAACCGTGTCAACATATTCCAGCTCTTCCTCGGTGTACTGAGCTTCGATTCCGAGATAAGGACAGATCTCCGACATTATGCTTGCGAAAACCGGAGCTGCGACCTGCGAGCCGTAATATGCGTCACCCGTCGGAGTGTCGAAGTAAACGAGAACCGCAATCTGAGGATCGTCTGCCGGAGCAAATCCGCAGTAGGAAGCGATGTAGTCGGTCTGACCCTCGACACGGCTCTGACCGATTTTCTCGGATGTACCTGTTTTTCCGGCAACCCTGTAGCCTGCAACATATCCGTTTTTCGCAGTACCCTCGGTTGCGTTCTTCTCGAGTATCTGAGCCATTGTGTCTGCGGTTGTCTGTGAGATAACCTGTCTTTTGATGACCGGTTCGGTAGTTTCGACAACGTTTCCGTCTGCGTCCAGAATCTGCTTCACTATGTACGGACGGACAGAATAGCCGCCGTTTGCGATGGTCGACATAGCCGTAACCATTTCAATGGGAGTAACGGTGATGCCCTGGCCGAACGAACCTATCGCAAGGTCGATCGGGCCCATTGAACCGTCGGACGTAAAGAATAGTCCTGTCGCCTCACCGGGCAGGTCTATTCCCGTTCTCGAATTGAACCCGAAGGACTGGAAATACTCCCAGTATTTTTCCGAGCCGAGAGATTTTCCTATCATCATGAACGCAGGGTTACAGGAGTTGCAGAGTGCCTCGGTGAAGTTCTGTGAACCGTGGCCGAGTGTGTTGTGGCATCTGATTTCCTTCTCGCCCTCGTACGGAACAAGGCTTCCCGAACAGAAATACGTGCTGTTGAGATTGGCTGCATTCTCTTCAAGAGCCGCCGAAGCGGTGATAACCTTGTAGACCGAACCCGGATAATAAGTATCGCTGATTGCCTTGTTTCTCCACTGCTTTGCGAGAAGCTCGTTGGTGCGCTCCTCCTTCTGAGTGCCGCCAAGCTTTTCGAGCTCTTTCTGAGCCGATTCGTCGGCTATCTCATACGGGTTGTTGAGATCGAAGCTGTTTTCGACAGCCATTCCGAGGATTTCGCCTGTCTGAACGTCCATGCATACGGCGACCGCACCCTCTGCGACCTCATAATCTATAATTCCCTGTTTCAGATATTTTTCAAGAAAATGCTGAATTGTTTCGTCTATTGTCAGCACAAGCGAGTTACCGTCCTGTGCGTCCTCTTTCTGCTGATATTCAAACGGCATAGTAGTACCCCAGCCGTCATTTTCCGTAACGATTCTTCCGGGAGTGCCGGTGAGATACGAGTCATACTCATACTCAATACCCGAGAGTCCCTGACCGTCGGAGCCTGTGAAGCCAATAACGGAGGCTGCGAAGTCGTCGTACGGATAATACCTTTTATAATCCTCCTCGAGAACGATAACGCTCGCAAGCCGTTCATACTTCTTGCTGACCTCATCGACAAAATTGAGGATCTTATCTCTTTCGTCACTCTCGATTCTTCTCTTCACCGTCTGATAGTAGGAATCGTTTTTCTTCGCAAGCTCGAGAATATCGTCCGAGCTCATTCCGAGAATAGTCGCCAGACCTTCGGAAACATACTCTCTTTGGCTGTCGTTTTCGAAATACGCAGGAGCGAGAATAACCTTCCACACGCTGGCGCTGCTGGCAAGCGTATTTCCGTTCCGGTCAAAAATCGAACCTCGCTTCGCCGACACAGTCGTGTCGCTGAGCTGCTGATCGACCGCTCTCTCCGAAAGCTCCTCTCCCTGAATTATATGGAGATAAAACAATCTGCACGCAACCGACCCGAATCCGAACGCCAATATCAAACTCAAAAGAATCATCGCACGGGTTTTTATCCCCGACAAAACCTTATCACCCATTCATCCACCTCTTCTTTTACTGCGATTCCGGACATACTCTTGACATAAGCCACCGCCCGAGGATAGGGACTTTTCCGGTCAGGGCTTCGCCCTGCACCTATTTGGGCTGCCGCCCCAAGCCCTGCTTTTGTTCCGGAAAGAATACTTTTCTATTAGGCTGAATCTTTTCACCAAACTTTCGCCACCCCCAACCCCCTCCCCGGAGGGGGCTATACTGGGCGTGGGCTTCGCCCACA
>CAMHNT010000106.1 GCA_946186535.1 uncultured Clostridia bacterium | reverse complement strand
CGGAATTGGAGTAAAAAAAGGAGAGACTATCTTACTCTTTGCCCACGGGCAAAAGAGGTATTTCAACAACTAGGTTGGAATCGGCATTAAAATAGGAGGAATTTATAGATTATGAGTTTTAAGTATAATACTATACCCGAAGCCCTTGAGGCTCTCAGACAGGGAAAATTAATTCTCTGTACAGACGACCCCGACAGAGAAAACGAGGGTGATCTTATTTGTGCGGCTCAGTTCGCAACAACCGAAAATGTCAATTTTATGGCGACGCATGCAAAGGGTCTTATCTGCACGCCTATGTCGGAAGCTATCGCAAAGCGCCTTAATCTTCCGCAAATGGTGTCCGAAAACACAGACAACCACAGCACGGCTTTTACCGTTTCTATAGACCACGTTGAAACAACAACCGGTATCTCTGCGGCTGAGCGTGGCTTTACCTGCCGTGCATGTGCAGACCCGAACACAAAGCCCGATGATCTTCGCCGTCCCGGTCATGTCTTCCCTCTCACCGCAAGGAAAGGCGGAGTTCTCGTCCGTAACGGTCACACGGAAGCAACCGTAGATCTTTGCAGGCTTGCAGGTCTGGAGGAATGCGGTCTTTGCTGCGAAATCATGCGTGACGACGGCACGATGATGCGTACTCCCGAGCTTCAGAAAATGGCACAGAAATACGATCTTTGCTTTATTACTATAAAGGATTTGCAGGATTATCTTCGAAGAAACGAGAACCACATGCAGCAGCATGCCTGTGCGAAGCTTCCGACTGCTTACGGTGATTTTAAGATTTACGGCTTTGTAAACGACATCACAGGCGAGCATCATGTTGCGCTTGTATGCGGTGAAATCGGCGACGGCGAGGATATTCTCTGCCGTGTACATTCCGAGTGTCTGACAGGCGATGTTTTCGGCTCGGCTCGCTGTGACTGCGGAGAACAGCTTCACAAGGCTATGGAAGCCGTGCAGAAGGAAGGCAGAGGAATTATTCTTTATATGCGTCAGGAGGGTCGAGGCATTGGGCTTATCAACAAGCTTCGCGCATACGAATTGCAGGAGCAGGGTCGTGACACGGTTGACGCAAATCTGGAGCTTGGCTTTGCGGCCGATCTTCGTGAATACTGGAGCGGTGCACAGATTTTGCAGAATCTCGGTGTGAAATCCCTCCGCCTGCTCACAAACAACCCGAGCAAGATCTACGGACTGGACGGCTTTGATTTTATTATAAAGGAACGTGTTCCTATCGAGATCGAGCCGGGCAAGTACGACAAGATCTATCTGAGGACTAAAAAGGACAGAATGGGTCATATATTTAATGATATTGATTTATAGTTATAACTATAAATCAGCAAATTGTTTAACTGATAGTCAATTTGTACAAAAACTTTAAGAGCTTCGCTACCCTTAAGTTATGGATAGTAATTTAATTATCAAAAAATTCGGAGGAAAAATTATGAGCTACAATATCAATTTCTTAGAAGGAAAAATCGTTGCCCCCGAGGGCATGAAGGTCGGAATCATTGCTTCAAGATTCAACAGCTTTATCGTTGAAAAGCTTCTCGAGGGTGCTGTTGACGGTCTTGTTCGTCACGGTGTTGAGGAGCAGAACATAGATGCGGCTTGGGTTCCGGGTGCATTTGAAATTCCCGTTGTTGCACAGAAAATGGCTGACAGTGGAAAGTACGATGCGGTCATCTGTGTAGGTGCGGTTATCCGTGGTTCGACATCTCACTATGAGCTTGTCGTAAACGAAACCACAAAGGGCATTGCTCAGGTCGGACTTAAAAGCGGTATCCCTGTTCTTTTCGGCGTTATCGCAACGGAGAATATCGAGCAGGCTATCGAGCGTTCCGGAACAAAGGCAGGCAACAAGGGTTATGACTGCGCTTTGTCTGCAATTGAAATGGTCAACCTAATGAAGAAAATGTAAGCCATGACTCTGATATTCGACTATGACGGCACTGTGCACGACACAGCTCACCTTTACGGCTGTGCATTCAGAAAGGCTTATAAAGGTCTTGTAAATGACGGCTATGCAGAAGCTCGTGAGTATACCGACAGAGAGATGTCAAGGTATCTTGGAATGAACGCCGAGGATATGTGGAGCAGCTTTATGCCCGAGCTTCCGCCTGACGTTATGAAAAAGACAGCCGAACAGGTCGGCAAGGAAATGGTAAATCAGATTTCCGAAGGTTCGGCGGTTTTGTATGACGGAATTGAATCGGCTTTGAACGAGCTTAAAGCTCGAGGCTACAGCATGGTTATACTTTCAAACTGTCACAATGAATATCTTGAAGCGCATCGCCGGCATTTTCAGCTTGACAGGTGGTTTGACTGTTACTTCTGTGCGGAAAGCTTCGGATACATTCCAAAGGAGGAAATCTTCCGCTACATTAAGGAGCAGTTTCCTGATAACAGATACATAGTAATCGGTGACAGAGAATCCGATTTCAGGGTTGGAACTGTACACGATTTTCCAATTATCGGCTGTGCTTACGGCTTCGGAAGTGATACGGAGCTGAACGTCTGCACGGAAATCATTCACAGTCCTAACGAGCTTGTTCGTGCTGTGGAAAAGCTTGCGGAATGAGAACCATTTAGTTAAAGGCTTCGACCTTAAAACCCCACCAAAGGATCCTCCTTTGGAAACCGCCGGCTAAAAAAAACGGGCAAAAACTTTACTGGTTCTATTTCAAAACTTTTCGTATAAGCATCAAAATTTTCTCATTTATAGATACAAATATAAAAAGAAAATCCGGAATTGCGGTTTGCAGTTTCCGGATTTTTACTTTAATTTTCGTATTCTACAGTCAATACATTTCCGTCGCTTGTTATGATAACAGGCGCAGTGCGTGTAAGAAATGTTTCAACGCTGTATGAATCAAGCAGTTCCAACGTCTTTTCCTCCTCCGGCTCTTCCTCGGAGGACGTAATGACTGCATAGCTCGGAGTCGTTTCGGTTATCAGGTCGGTCAAAGTCTTTTGCCATCTTCCGTGATGAGGTAATTTAACAACGTCGTATTTGCCGGAAGACGTGCTCAGAAACTCCGACAGACGTTCATTCTCAGCATCCCCCGAAAAAAGCATACGAAACTCTCCTATCGTTACCGATGTGATAAGCGATGAATTGTTGCTTTCGGAATCTTCGTAGATTTCCTGTTCCGGCGGATTAACGTCATAGCTCACGCCGTCAAGCGTAAAATTCATATCCTCTGTCAGAGTAACGGCTTCTATCCCCTTATTCTCCAAAGCTTCAATATACTTTTCATAAGCGGTGCTGTCCTTAGGGCAGTTGCTTTGCAGAACATTTTCAACATCAAGCGACTCAATTACCTTTTTTGCTCCGCCGACATGATCCTTGTCAAAATGTGTAATAATCAGATAGTCAAGCTTGTTTATACCCAATTCGGAGCATTTTTCTGCAATAGTTTTTCCGAATCCGCTTTCTCCGGTATCTATCAGAACGGCGCTGTCGTCTGTATAAAGCAGAAATGCATCGGCTTTTCCTGCCGAAAAACAATACACTTTAAGTTCGGAACCGGGTTGATCAGCCACAGAGCTCCTTCCAGAAGAAACACCTGTCGTATCGGTATCTGTGCAGCTGCCGAAAACGCAGACCATAAGCATTACAAATACCAAAATACTTGCATAAATTTGCTTTTTCATAGAATTCCCTCTTTCCCCAATTGACAAAACTCAAAAAATCTATATATTCCCAAGTTTATCCAATGCTTCCTCTTTCGTTGCTACAAAGAAAAAGTCCTTGCCGTTATTGCTTTCGTAAATAAAGTCCTTCAAAGGCTTGCTTGTATATCCCGAGTAATCCCCGAATATTGCGAGCTTTGCGCCGTAGTTGATGTACTTTTGCAGAATCTCTCCTGCAAGACCTGTACTCAGAACAAAGAAATCATTAGATATAAGATTCTTGTCTATAACGATTTTCTTCGTACCAAGCTCATAGCTCACGGTCATGAGCATTTCCAGAGCCGACTGTACATCTTTTATCACCTTTTCCTCCGATGTCACAACGGCAATAATATTATTGTTTATTTCTGTTTTTTCTATGTTCAATATTATCTCTCTTTTCATTAACTCACAGCTCCACGGTTCCCGTACAGTTTCCGAAATCAATGCTGTCCGTCTTTACGATTATCAGCACCTTACCGCTCGGCAGAACGCTTTCCGAACCGTCCTTTGCGGTCACCTTCCAGTCATTTCTTGTGAGATTTTTTATCCCCCAGATGTCGGGGCGGTTCTGGCTTCTGATAACAATGCCGTCGGGGATATTGTAATCATCGCTGTCCTCGTCCGTGTGGCATCTGTATATCCTGTTACCCGGGAAAAGAGCAACGCTGTACTTCTTTGTCATGAGCACGGGCGGACGCGGAATTTTTGTGCCGCAGTTAATGCAGTTGGTGCCGTCTGCGTTAAGGTCAAGAAACGTCTCACCTCCGCAGGGACACTCGACTATACAGTCCCTCAGACGTGTGAAAGCAATCTGCCAGTCGTTGTCCGTCGGTCTTGCGCTGTCACCCTGCAGGCACTCCTGCGAGAAAGCCTTCGTGAATTTGTCACGTATAAACTTCGGATAGAACTTCCACAGCCTGATAACGTTGCAGTGAACTCCACGAACAGGCGCATTGCTCAGATCATTCGGGTCATAGACAAAAAGCGGTGCCTTGCCGTAAAACTTCTGTTCAAGCTCCTCCGTCAGACATGGACAGAGAGTTCGCTTGCCCTCGAGAGGATGGTCGAGGAAAAGAAGTCTGAAAAGGATAACCGACAGTGAAAATCTGTCAGTCATGATATCGGGGGCTTTGATATTGCGGACAACCTCGGGCGCCATATATCTTGCCTTTCCTGCGATTCCGAGACTTTCGCCGTAGGGTGCAACGTTATCCGTATCACATATCAGAACGTCGCCGTTTTTCGGGTTTATGAAAAAGTTTCCGTCGTTCAGATCCTGATAGGAAAATCCCTTCCTGTGAAGCTCTCTGAAACCGTTCGTGATATTCAGTGCGGCATTTACCACAACAGAAATTGAAGGAAATTTCTCCTTTGTGAGCAGAAAATCGGAGAAGCACTTATACTCGTCCGGCATAAGATCCATAACGTAACCGAACTCTCCGTCAATAATTTCCGTCAGATATTTTGGCCAGATAAAAGCCGAGGTCGGAGCACCCTGTTCTATATTATTCTCAAGATTTGCGTAAAATTTCTCACTCTCGCTAAGAGCCTTTTTATGATACCATTTGAGAGCATAATCAGCACCGTCAATATCTACTGTATAAACACTGCCCTGACCGCCCTCTCCTATTTTACTCTTTATAACAGCCGTTTTATTGTTCTGGAGCGGAACAACTGTTCCAATTGAAAAATTATTCATTTCACTATACCTCGTATGTATTTAATACATAGTTTTCCTTTCTTATCTTAAAAATAGAATTACTTGAACACAACCTTTTTATACTCGTCCTTGCTGGTATTCAGATAGGAATAAAGCTGCTTAGGATTGCCGCCAAGACCCCAAACTATGTTCATTCTGTCGGTTGAATCCCATGAAAAAACGCTCACCAGACCTATAACTTTATATCCTTTGAACGGTTCAAAATCCGCTCCGTAGTTTTCCATTTGTGATTCCCACGAATAGGATTTTATCATATTGTATGTAATCGGAACGTCCTCAACATGATTAAGCTCGGTTTCCTCGTCACCACTGAGAGTTGAATATGTTACATACTCCTCCGAGTGAAACCACTCGATAGCATAATATCCCGGGTCAAAGCCGTCGCGAGGCTCAAGCAGCGTCAGCTCGTAGGTAGTATTGTCGCCCTTGCTGTTGTAGCCGAACTCGGCATATTTTACGCACTCCTCGCTGTCTCCGTAGAAATACTCTAGGCTGTATTTTTTATTCTTATATTCCGAATAATCGGTAAGCTGCATACTTTTGTCTGAAGTAAAATTTCTGCTTAACATACCTACCATATCCTTGGGCGTTCTCCCCACAAAAAACATCAACACAAGAGACACCGCCGTCACGACTAGCATAAACGGCACAATAAAAAGTGCCTCCTTAAATATCCTTTTCCTTTTTTCACTCATTTTTTTACCCCGATTCCGTAGCTATCTTGACATATAACATTACCCGAGAATAAGAATGATCTCCGAGCGAAAGCTCTTTCTATCCTACATATAATCATAGCATAAATTTTTAACTCAAAATGCGTTATTTCTTAAATTCTTCCATTTCAATATTTATAAAACGGGAAATCATTTCACGGTAAACAGCTTCGACCATATCGGGGCTTGCGCCGTATTTTTCCGCTTTGTCACGTACCCTTGCGATTACCGCTTCAACACGCTTTGAATCCCTTACGCCGTCCTCGTTCTTCTTGAAAGCCGACGCTTGAACGACATATCCTCCACGCTCGGTGATAAGTCTAATTATCTCATTATCGATTCTGTCAATATTCTCTCTTACCTCTTCAAGATCTTCACACTTCATAAATTCTATTTCTCCTTAAACAGTAACATTCTGAATTGCATAAACACCCACCGTTATGAGTGACGAAAAAACTATAATAAGCAGATAGGCAACAAATGACTTGCATTTTGATTCGTCAAGCCAGGTCGACACACGACCGCTGTTGAAAACAAGCAGCGCCGCTGCGGCAATAGGAACACACCTGTACGTTATATCAAGACCGCCTATCCAGAGGGCTCTGAACATTGCTATAAGATAGAACAGCGCTATCAATATACTGAAACGACCCGTACTTTCATAACGATAAAGCCGCTTGCTCGTAAGAACGGAAAACATAAACGCAAAGGTCGGAACAACAAACTTGTCTCCGAGCGGAATATCATAAATCATGAATCCTCCCAGAACACAGCACAGCAGTATCAGAATCCAACCTATCGGACACGCAAACATATACGGCCGTTCTTCCTCGAATTCTCCCTCACACCAGAAATCCAATATTTTTTTGACCAACGCGATTTTCGGTTCACTGTCGCCGGCTTCCTCCGCAGTTTCCTCCGACGCTGCCTCATCTTCATGAACCTCAGGCTCGGTATTTTCATCGGTCGCTACGTCCTGCATAAAAATCATATCCTCGTCACCGTCCTCTTCATCTTCAATATCATATTCTTCCTCATCTTCGTCATAGACAAACTCGTCGTCCTCATCTGCATTGAAATCTTCGTCAAGATCTTCGTTCTCATCGTACTCTTCTATTTTTTCCAGATCTTCGTCCCACAGCGCTATAACACAGTTTACAGCAAAAATCGATTTATCTACGCTTATCCCTACCTCATCAACGAGCTGTCTCACGGCTCGTTTCAAATTAATCTCATACTCGTCACGGTTTGCAACGGCATTTTCGATATAACCCATTGCACCGCATTCATACATCATCTTCATACGGTTGCGCTGTTTTTTGCACTTCGGAACCAGATCTGCAAGAAGAGCGAGGGTTTTCTCCGGTTCGGAAAAAATATCCGTTTCCATATTCCACATTATGTGAAACAACGCATCAAAAAAACTATCCTCACCCAAATCAGAAATCACCCTTTAAACTCAATTTTAAAATTTATAAACATATTA
>CAMHNT010000105.1 GCA_946186535.1 uncultured Clostridia bacterium | reverse complement strand
GATGTCAACGAAGGCTGACGGAGGGGTTGTTAAATAAAAAAATTCGACATAAAATTATAATGTTTTGCACAAACTTTTTATAAAAAGCTCTTGAAATTTTTGTAAAATGATATATAATAAATATATGGAATTTTTTCGCTTTGAATTCCAAAATATCCGATTAATTCTAAAAAAGAATAAATATATTGTATATTGTCATCTTACAATTATTTGTCGGGAAGGAGTTTTGAATTATGTATGATTATAACAGAATAAAAAATCATATAAACGGAGTGGAGTCATGCTCATATGAATTGTTTGGAGCACACCTCGAAAACGGTGGCGTCAATTTTTCCGTTTACGCACCTAATGCCCATAACGTCAAATTAAGCTCTTCTTTTAATAATTGGAATGATGTTCAGATGGAGCGTGACTATTTCGGGGTCTGGAGTGTTTTCATTGAAAATATCGGCGAGGGTACGCTCTACAGATATAAAATATTCAGTCAGGACGGACAGTTCATCGAAAAGTCCGACCCTTTTTCATACTATAACGAAGTCCGCCCGAATACGGCCTCAATAGTTTATGATATAAACAACTACTATTGGCGTGACGAGGAGTGGATGAAAACCAGAGAAAAAAATTATAACAGACCGCTCAACGTCTATGAAGTTCATCTCGGCTCGTGGAAGGTAAAGGACGAGAAAACAGGCGTCGAAAAATTTTATAGATATGAAGAGCTTGTGAATGAACTTATTCCCTATGTGAAGGAAATGGGATATACTCACATCGAATTCCTGCCGCTGACCGAGCACCCTTTTGACGGTTCGTGGGGCTATCAGGTTACGGGGTATTATGCGCCGACGAGCCGCTACGGCGAGCCGCGATATCTCATGGACCTTATAGATAGCTGCCACATAAACGGAATCGGAGCAATTCTTGATTTTGTTCCGGTGCATTATGCCCGGGACGAAGCCGGACTGGCATATTTTGACGGAACGTGTATGTATGAAAGCGAGATACCTCAGCTGAGGGAATCTGCTTGGGGTTCAATGCGGTTCGACTATTCGAAAACTCACGTTCAGAGTTTCGTTCGTTCCGCAATAAATTTCTGGATCAACAAATACCATTTTGACGGAATCAGGTTTGACGCTGTGGCATACCTGATTTTCCCGGACGGAAATCCGAATTCTCCGGAATATGACTGCGGCTCGTGGTTTCTGAAAAACACGCTTTTCACGCTGAATGCATATCATCCCGACGTTATGTTTATTGCTGAGGACGCTACGTGTCATGCGAAGAACACGGCGCCCGTCGTTTACGGTGGTTTCGGGTTTGACTATATGTGGAATTTCGGATGGTCATCGGAGTCGCTGAGATATCTTTCGACTCCGTACGGAATGAGGACTCAGAATCACAATATGCTGACATATCCGATGTATTATTTCAATCAAGGACTGTTTATGCTTGCTCTTTCGCACGACGACGTATCGAACGGAAAAGCTTCCGTCATGACGAAGACCTACGGAAGGTCACAGGAAGAAAAGTTCTCGAATCTTAGGACGTACTATCTCTATCAGATGACACATCCGGGAAAGAAAATGAACTTCATGGGAAACGAGCTTGCGGAATACATGGAATGGAAGGACGATCAGCCGCTCGGCTGGAATCTTCTGACGTATCCGAATCACGACAGTTTCCACGAGTTCATCAAGGAACTGAACAGGATCTACAAAGAAGAACCGGCGCTGTATGCTCAGGATTTCAACCTTGCGGCATTCGCATGGATAGATCTTCAGAATGCGGGAAACAACATTTACGCATACAGGAGAGATGATTTCAACGGCAATCCGCTCTATATTGTTCTGAATTTTTCGCCGTTCGAGAAGGACTACTGGCTTGGGGTAGGATACGACGGATTTTTCCGCGAGCTTCTGAATTCCGACCGTGATATTTACGGTGGTCATAACAAGAGAAATTACGAACTCAGATCAAAGGACGGGTATCTTAATCTGAAGCTCCCTCCGCTCAGCGGAATCATTCTGAAACCCTGCGACGAGGGAGAGGTCGACAAGCCGGAGCCGGAGAAGTCGGAGGAAGGCGAAAAAAGCTGACGGTTTTTATATGATTTATCAAAGTGACCTACCCGGGAATTTTGGGATTTCCGGGTAGGAAATTTGTGTTGAAATTTGAGTAGACGAAGCAAGGGTTCGGGTTGGTCTGATGAAAGGATTCAGCTTCGTAGAATAGCATTTTTATCGGAAAGATATCTTTGATAAACGACTGTCGGAAAAGTCCAATCAGTCGGATAGAGAGAAACCCTGCCCGGGAAAGTCCCCTTCCTCGGGCGATGGCTCATGTAAAGAATGTCTGCGGAATCGGGGTAAAAAAGAGAAACCCTGCCCGGGAAAGTCCCCTTCCTTGGGCAATGGCTCATGTAAAGAATGTCTGCGGAATCGGGGTAAAAAAGAGAAACCCTGCCCGGGAAAGTCCCCTTCCTTGGGCAATGGCTCATGTAAAGAATGTCTGCGGAATCGGGGTAAAAAAGGAGAGATAGAGATGGAGTGTCGGTTTTGTGGGAAGAGGTTGAAGGTCGGGGAGAGGATCTGTCCTGAATGTAAGAAGTATCAGGGGAGAACGTATGAGTATGAAAATGCCGGAGACGAAATGTTTATGACTGAAAACAGGAGGCTGCCGAACGGAGGATACACTCAACAGCAGCAGAATGTAAGGGTTGAATATACAAATCCGGACGGCGATCCTTCGGAAAATCCGTATGATAATTTTTATTACGGTCATAATGACAGTATGGCGGAACGCCTGAAGCGGTTCGGCGAGAAAAACGAGTCGCCCGATGTTTCTTCCGATCGGTTCGCAATTTCCGAAAATGAGAGCGGTTCAAATCCGTATGACGATATTTTTGAGGAGGAGCAGGCGCCGGATCGGAATGAGGTGAATTCCGAGGAGTTTTATGAAGCTCAGCCGCAGGAGAAGGAGAGCCTTCGGACAAGATATATTGATTTCATCAGCAATCTGAATATTATAAAGAGGTATTCCAACAGGGAGACACATTCCGAGGTTTTCGTTCCGACGAATGTCAAAGAGTTTGCAAGGCACATGAAGGTGAGAAACATCACGAAGAGAATTCATTATTATACTTCTATGATGGTTATTTCTGCGATTCTCGCCGGGGTCATGGAGTTTATCCATTACTGTCTCCGTGCGGAATCGTCCGTTCCGATATTGTTTTTGTTTTTTAACTGGATAATTGTAGTGCTTCTTTCTTATGAGGCGAGAAAAAATTACAGTAAGGTTATGTCTTTGATACTCTTCGGGTATTGCATATTCTGTGTTCTGTTTGTTAACGTTGTCAGATATTTTTCTTTTTTCACATATCCGTTCATTGCGGTTCAGGTCGTTCTGTCTCTGCTGCTTTTGTATGATATGATGATTTTCTACAAGATGTGGGACTATTATCAGAGGACGGGCGAGATTGAAGTCAAAAACGGCTTCCTTGCGAGGTTGTTCAGGCAGATGTATTAATGATTCCTGATCAATTGTGCGAGGGTGGGATATGGCTGTTTGGGTTGTGTACTGCGCTTCGGAGGTTGTTCGGAGTGTTATTTTGCCGTTTCCTTCGGAAAAGACGTAAGGTGTACGGTTATCATTTCTATAAATATACAAAAAACTTGCTAAAAATTGCACAAATTTTCAATAACCTATTCCATTTTTCAATTAAATGTGTTATAATATTACAATAATTAATAACTAAGAAAGGACTACCTTTATGAATAATAACATAACAAATTCCGTTGTTTACATCGGTGTTAACGACCAGTATCTCGAGCTGTTTGAAAATCAGTTCAAAGTTCCTAACGGCGTATCCTACAACTCATATCTCATCAAGGATGAGAAGATCGTCATTATGGATTCGGTTGACAGCAGGGAGACCTATCTCTGGCTCGAGAATCTCGAGAAGGCGCTCGAGGGAAAGAAGCCCGACTACATTGTGATTCAGCACATGGAGCCTGACCATTCGGGTTCGATCGGCGTTGTTACGGAGAAGTATCCGGACATGAAGATCGTAGGAAACGAAAAGACTTTCACGATGATGAAGCAGTTTTTCGACGGGGTTGATTTCGGGGACAGGCTCGTGACAGTAAAAGACGGCGACACTCTCGAAACAGGAAAGCACACTCTTAAGTTCATTACGGCGCCGATGGTTCACTGGCCGGAGGTTATGGTGACATACGATTCGACGGACAAGATTCTTTTCACAGCCGACGCATTCGGAAAGTTCGGAACTCTCGACACGGAAGAAGACTGGGCATGTGAAGCAAGACGTTACTACTTCAACATTATCGGAAAGTACGGCGTTCAGGTTCAGACGCTTCTGAAGAAGATCGCAAACGCAAATCTTGCGATCGACGTTATTGCGCCGCTTCACGGACCGATCCTCAAGGAGAAGCTCGAGTTCTACATCGACAAGTACAACACATGGAGCAGCTACGAGCCTGAGGACAAGGGTGTTACGATTGCGTTTGCGTCAATTCACGGAAACACGGGAGCTGCTGCAAACAAGCTTGCAGAAATTCTGAAGAAGAAGGGTGTCGAAAAGGTTTCTGTTTTTGATCTTGCGAATGACGACATGGCTGAAGCAATTGAGGACGCATTCCGTTATGACAGACTTGTGCTTGCAGGTGCGTCATACGACGGCGGTGTATTCACATGCATGGAGGATTTCCTAAACCGTCTTGTTGCAAAGGGATACAAGAAGCGCAAAATTGCCATTATCGAGAACGGCTCATGGGCTCCGACTGCCGCTCGTGCAATGAAGGCTTACGTTGAGAAGATGAAGGACATCACTCTCTGTGAGAACACCGTAACATTCAAGTCAGTGCTCAAGGAGAGCGATCTTCCGAATCTTGAGAAGCTTGCGGACGAACTTGCTAAGTGATTCGCTGAGGCAAGGGGAACGAAATTAATATAAACTTTTATAACGACAGCAGGAGAGATCTTGCTGTCGTTTTTTGATTATAGTGCAAGGGTTCGGGAGCGCAGCTCCCGATGGGTGTGGGCGTGGCGAAGTTTGATGAAAAGACTTCGCCTAATAGAAAAATATCTTAAATATAAGATATCCCCCCTTCCTCCCCTCGAGGGGAGGTGTCAGCCAAAGGCTGACGGAGGGGTTGTTAAAGGGAGCGGCGTTTGGCGAGGCGGATGTCTTCGCCTACGAATTCAAGATAGATGTGCTCGCCTACCATTCTTGAAACAAGACGTTCGCTGTAGATTTTTTTCAGCTCGAAAAGCGAGAGGTTTGTGTTGACAATAGTCGCTTTGTCTCGTGAGAGCCTTGTGTTGATAATGTTGTATATCGTAGATGTCGTGAACTGAGTTGAAAATTCCGTCCCAAGATCGTCGAGTATCAGAAGGTCGCACTCTTCAAGATGTCGCTTTGTGGGGCGGTCGGAGTCTCTCGAAAAGTGTTCTTTTTCGAGAACCGAGAGAATGTTCGGAGTCGAACAGTAGATGACTCCGTAGCCTTTTTCGATGACCCGCCGTGCAATCGCAAGCGAAAGATGAGTTTTTCCGAGACCCGTCGCACCTTCCATGAGAAGGGATTTGCTCATGTCTCCGAAATTTTCGGCGTAGTTTACACAGAAGTTGTAAATATTTTCAAGCCGCCTCCGAGGTACTTTTCCGTTTTTGTCCGGTGTGTCTGAGTAGTAGTTCAGACTGAATGTGTCAAAGCTTGAAAGCGACAGAGGGGAGAGCGAATTCAGCTCGTTGAATGCAGTGTCCCTCAGAAGCGTTTTCATGCACTGACACATCTTTCCGTCGATGTAGCCTTTGTCGCTGCACATCGGGCATTTGTACTGTTCTTCGAGGTCTTCCGGCTTCAAGCCGTTTTTTGCGAGAAGAACACGAAGCTCGCCCTGAAGTTTCAGGTTTTCGTCACGGAGCTTTATGAGCTCGGTTTTTGTGTCGCTTCCTGCGAGAACGGCTTTCGCAGCGGCAATTCCTGTTCTGGCGAGAAGCTGTTCGATTTCACGGACCCTCGGAATTTCCGCATAGATTCTTTCACGCCTTTCTTCGGCGTCGTAAAATGCCTTTTGACGTCTTCGGGAGAGGACCTCTTCCGCTTTCATATGGATTTCTTTGCTGTAACCCATTTCCGGATCACCTCCTAATCGTTGAACATGCTGAGGCCTTTAAGGTCGTCGATATCGAATGAAGATTTTCTGCCGGAGTCGTTTCCGTTTCCGTTTGAACCGTTCTTGTATGATGATTTCGAACGTTCAGCACGGACCTGCTCAACTGTCCTGATTCCGTTCTGATTCCATCTCTGGAGAATGGTGTTGACATAATTCGGGATATATTTTCCCTTTGAATTCACGCATATATCGTAGGCTTCTTTTATCATATCGTCGGAGAATTTCCACTCGTTGAGCCATCGGGTATAGTTTTCCTCTTCCTTCTGGCTTGGTTTTCTGAACTCAAGGCCGAGGATAGACTGAACCTTGCGATAGGCTTCTTTGCTTTCCTCGAGCTCTCTGATTTTCTCGTCCGCCTGCTCAAGGGTCAGGATACCCTCACGTGCCCATGCAGCGCCCATTGCTTCGATCTGGCGCATGCCCTTCTGGTTTGAGGCGCCGTAGGTGAGAAGCATGAGTATAACCTCACAGGGGAGACCGTCGTTGTCGTGCATCATTATCATGCCGGCATTTTCGTTCGGCGAAACCGGTCTTCCGAGTATGTACTGAGCTTCGTTGAGAAGGGCCTCGATTTCCTTGTCCTCGCTGATTCGTTTTGCTACATAGACCGGGTCAGGGCGAAGAGGACGTGCCATGACCGTGTCGGAAGGCTTTTCCGGCTCGGGCTTTTTTTTCGGTTCGGGCTGTTCGTTCACGGGAGCGGCAGCCGGTGCGGAAGGAGCTGCGGTCTGAGCGTCGGAAGGCATCCGGGCGGATGAACGGACAGGCTGGGGCACGGGCTGCGCAGGCGGAGTAAAAGACTGAGGTGACGGCTGAGTCGGGGCTGTATTCTTAATATTAATATTGGCAGTATTGGCAGTCTGTTCGGCAGGGGTAATGACATTGTTGTTGACTGCGATAACGTTAAAAGACGACCAGAACTCGATACAGTCCTTTACATCGAATGCGTCCATATTCAGCTGAGACGAAATCGTATCGATATCGAACTGTTCGCCGCTGTGGCGGAGGATATACAAAAGCACCTTAAGCTGAGCGGAACCGGCGATTTTCAGATATTTATCCACTACATCGGTCGGAACGGCGAATATGCTGCCCCAACAACCAAGATTGACAGTATACTTCATAAATAACTCCCTCTTCATAAAACAAATGCAATAATCATATACATAGTTTATTATATCATAAAACCTCTTTTTAAACAACCCCTCCGTCAGCTTTCTAAACAACCCCTCCGTCAGCTTTTGGCTGACACCTCCCCTTGAGGGGAGGAAGGGGGGATATCTTATGTTTAAGATACTTTTCTATTAGGATTAATTATTTTGACAAGGTTCTGTTATTTTTCCGGAAAGATACTTTTCTATTAAGCTTAGTCTTTTCATCAGACTACCCCCCCAACCCCAGCTATGCATAAGTTCCGCCGAGCCAATCATGCTGCGCCGCTTGC
>CAMHNT010000104.1 GCA_946186535.1 uncultured Clostridia bacterium | reverse complement strand
CAAGCTTTTTGAAAAAAGCTTGGCAAAAACTTTAACAGGCTTCGCTTCGCCGAAAAAACGAGCGAATTATCAGGTCATTTACTACACCCACTAAAAATAACAGCAAAACCGCACAAATACAGCTTTGATATTTTTCTGTATTTGCACGGTCATAATCTTGATTAATGGTGGAACAATCTCATTTTTGTGAATACCATTGCCATATCGTACTTGTTGCATGCCTCGATAACGTTATCGTCACGGATAGAACCGCCCGGCTGTGCGATATATGTTACGCCGCTTCTTCTTGCACGCTCGATGTTGTCGCCGAACGGGAAGAATGCATCGCTGCCGAGGGAAACTCCCTTGATCTGTGAAAGATAAGCCTTCTTCTCCTCTCTTGTGAGCGGCTCGGGCTTTACCTTGAAATACTGCTGCCATACGTCGTCACCGAGTACGTCCTCATCATCGTCTGAGATGTAAACGTCAATAACGTTATCTCTGTCGGGTCTGCCGAGTGTATCGAGGAACGGGAGATTCAACACCTTGTCATGCTGACGGAGGTGCCAGATATCAGCCTTGTTTCCTGCAAGACGTGTGCAGTGGATTCTTGACTGCTGACCTGCGCCTACGCCGATAGCCTGTCCGTCAACAGCATAGCAAACGGAGTTCGACTGTGTATACTTAAGCGTAATGAGTGCAATAATCAAATCGATTTTTGCATCATCGGGGATATTCTTGTTTTCCGTAACAACATTCTCCAAAAGCTCATTGTTGATTTTGAACTCGTTTCTGCCCTGCTCAAAGGTAATTCCGTAAACCTGCTTGCGCTCGATAGGATCGGGAGTGTAGTTCTCATCAATCTTAACGATATTGTAGTTACCTTTTTTCTTTGACTTGAGGATTTCAAGAGCCTCTTCTGTGTATCCGGGCGCAATAATACCGTCGGATACCTCTCTCTTGATGATATTTGCGGTGGTCACGTCGCAAACGTCGCTCAGTGCAATCCAATCGCCGAAGGACGACATTCTGTCGGTACCTCTTGCTCTTGCATAAGCGCATGCGAGCGGAGAATCGTCGAGACCCTCGATATCGTCAACAAAGCAAGCCTTCTTAAGCTTGTCGTTGAGTTTTCTGCCGACAGCGGCAGATGTAGGGCTTACGTGCTTAAAGGATGTAGCGGCACAAAGACCCGTTGCCTCCTTGATTTCCTTAACAAGCTGATAGCTGTTGAAAGCGTCAAGGAAATTGATGTAACCCGGCTTGCCGTTGAGGATTTCGATAGGAAGCTCCTCGCCGTTTGCCATAAAAATCTTCGACGGCTTCTGGTTAGGGTTACAGCCGTATTTAAGCTCAAATTCTTTCATAATATTTTTATCGTCCTTTCGGTTTTTTAACCCGATTTCGGGAGTTTTCTTTTGACACAAATCATCGCCCGTGGAAAGGATTCTGTATCGGTCAGTTTTTTTAAATAATCAGACTTTCAGCTCCGAAGTGATATCCTCCGTATAAAGTCTGTCAAGTACAGGCTTTACCTCATTTTCGATAAACTCATCAACCTGTGTAACGCTTCTGCCGACATAGAGAATCGGGTCAAGCTCGCTTTCGATTTCTTCCTTTGAAATAGGGAATGCAGGATCGGCCGCAATTCTGTCGATAAGATCGTTTGCGCCTCCCTCGAGCTTTACCTTTGCAGCCGCTGCGTGAGAATGCGTTCTCAGAAGCTCGTGAAGCTCCTGACGGTTGCCGCCGTTTTTCACGCTCTTCATCATAATATTCTCAGTTGCCATAAACGGAAGCTTTTCCATAACTCGTCTTGTTACAACCTTATCATAAACAACAAGACCGTTTGTGATGTTGATATAGATGTTGAGAATTGAATCAATTGCAAGGAAAGCCTCGGCAACGGAAATTCTCTTGTTTGCGCTGTCGTCAAGGGTTCTCTCAAACCACTGAGTACCTGCTGTAAGAGCAGGGTTGATAGAATCAACGATAACGTATCTTGCGAGTGAAGAAATACGCTCGCTTCTCATCGGATTTCTCTTGTAAGGCATTGCCGAAGAACCGATCTGATTCTTCTCGAACGGCTCCTCCATTTCCTCAAAGGACTGGAGAATTCTCAGATCGTTTGAGAATTTGTATGCGCTCTGTGCGATACCGGACAATGCTCCAAGGAAATATGTGTCAGTCTTTCTCGAATATGTCTGACCCGAAACAGCCACACACCTTTCAAAGCCCAGATCCTCAGCTATGAGCTGTTCAACCTTCTTGACCTTTTCTTCGTCACCCTCGAAAAGCTCCATGAAGCTTGCCTGAGTACCGGTTGTACCCTTTGAACCAAGAAGCTTCAGGTTTGAAAGCTGATACTCAAGATTCTGGATATCCTGAATAAGCTCGTACATCCAGAGAGTTGCTCTCTTGCCGACAGTCGTAAGCTGCGCCGGCTGGAGATGTGTGTAAGCAAGGCAAGGCAAAGCCTTGTACTTCTGAGCAAACTCCGAAAGATTCTTGATAACCTGTGCGCACTTTTTCAAAACGATGTTTGAAGCCTCTCTGAGAATGATAACGTCCGTGTTGTCGCCGACATAGCACGATGTAGCACCGAGATGAATAATAGGCTCAGCCTTCGGGCACTGCTTGCCGTAAGCATAAACGTGCGACATAACGTCGTGGCGTACTACCTTTTCTCTTGCCTCTGCCGTTTCAAAATCTACGATATCTCTGTACTTTTCAAGCTCTGCGATCTGCTCGTCCGTGATATCAAGACCCATTTTCTGCTCAGCCTTCGCGAGTGCAATCCAGAGCTTATGCCATGTTGTGAACTTGAACTTCTCGGAGAAAACGTATTGCATTTCCTCGCTTGCGTATCTTGTAGAAAAAGGAGAAATATAACTTTCTTTGTTTGCTGCCATTGCCAAACCGTTCCTTTCAGTTTTATGTTAAAATTACTGATTCTTATTTATCATTCTGTTTTCGATCTCGCCTGTTGCAAGGTCAATGTATCTTACATAGATAGAGATCTTATTCTGCTCGTTTAAGTTGGTCCAGATCTTATTCTCGAACTCATCAATGCTGTTCGGGATCGCAACTCTCTCAGGCTCGCCCTGGAATGTCGGAATAGGATTTCCGTCCGTAACATATGTGTGGATAAAGTGACCGATACCGTTCAGTGAGTTGTAGGAGAATGTATAGCGGTTGCATTCGCTTCCCTCAAGATCTGCACTTTTGAGAATGCTCATCTTGTAGGTGAGCTTCTCGCCGAATGTGAGCATACCACTGATTCTCGGAGTCCAGTTAGGGCCGTCAGGCTCAAACTCACGAGTTTCCAAAGCCTCTTCAAAGCTCTTTCCGTCGGCTATGAAATCATAGATAGTGTCCGTCTGATCGCCGTTTGTAACGATAAGCTTGTTGTCAAGCTTTCTGATCGGGGAATAAATAATAAGCGACGGATCCTCAACCTTCGAAGCGTCGAACGGATGAATAATAACCTCATCGCCGTTCTCAACGAAGATTCTGTTACGGCTGTTCTCGCTTCTGCCCATGATAAAATATGCAACGGCTGCCTTTTTGCCGTCCTCTGTTTTTCCGATTACAATACCTCTTCCGACATAAGGATTGCCGCTGATAAGCTCCCCAATGTCATAAGTCTGATATACGTTCATATTTTAATAACTCCTTTTGAGTATTACTTACTTTCAAGCAAATTTTTGCTTACCTTCTCGACTGCCTGAGGAAGAATTATCCATTCGGCATTCACCATTACACGCTTCTGGAGAACTTCCGGAGTATCTCCGTCCTCAACTTCAACGGCCTTCTGCATGATAATCTCGCCGCCGTCGGGAATCTCATTCACGAAGTGAACCGTTGCACCCGTAACCTTGACGCCATATTCAAGAGCTGCCTCGTGAACGTGAAGTCCGTAAAAGCCCTTTCCGCAGAAAGACGGAATAAGCGAAGGGTGAACGTTTATTATTCTCTTCGGATATTTCACCGTGAAATTCTCGCTGAGAATACACATAAAGCCGGCAAGAACGATAAGCTCAATGCCGTTTTCGTTCAGCAAATCAACGAGCCTTCCTTCAAACTCCGCCTGAGAAGCGGATTCCTTACGTGAAACGACAGCCGTTTTTATATCGGCATTCCTTGCCCTTTCAAGAGCGTAAGCGCCCGGATTATTGGAAATTACGAGAGAAATTTCTCCGCTGTTGATAACGCCGCTTTTCTGCTTGTCGATAAGTGCCTGCAAATTTGTGCCGCCGCCGGACACAAAAACGGCTATTTTAATTTTTTTATTACTCATTTTTATAACCTTTTATATAAAGCAAAACAACTAAGGCGGCACTCGGTATTTATACTAAAAAACTCCTGTCAGGTATATCCTGATAATATACAAAGCTTTGCCGACTCAATTATTCATTATTATTTACTCTATGATTACTCCCTCATCGCTCTTAACAACCTCGCCGATAACGTAAGCGTCCTCGCCGTTTGCCTTAAGAACCTCGAGAGCCTTGTCCGCATCTTCTTTAGACACAACAACACTCATACCGACGCCCATGTTGAAGGTGTTGAACATATCCCTTTCGGGAATGTTTCCCGTCTTTGCGATAAGCTCAAAGATAGGAAGAACTCTGACGTCCGACTTCTTGATCTTAGCGCTGTAGCCCTGCGGCAGACTTCTCGGAATATTCTCATAGAACCCCCCGCCTGTGATATGAGAAACAGCCTTGACTTTAACCTCTTCGAAAAGTGCAAGCATAGGCTTAACATAAATTTTTGTAGGTGTAAGAAGAGTTTCTCCGATTGACTTTCCTCCAAGCTCCTCAACAGGCGACTTGATGTCTGCGCTCTCAACGTCAAAAACCTTTCTCACGAGTGAAAAGCCGTTTGAGTGAACACCGCTTGACGGCAATGCTATAATAACGTCACCCTCGGAAACCGTATTCTTATCAAGAATCTTGCTTCTGTCAACAACGCCTGCGGAGAAACCGGCAAGGTCATACTCATCAACAGGATAGAATCCGGGCATCTCAGCCGTTTCACCGCCGACCAGCGCACAGCCCGACTGTACGCAGCCCTCCGCTACACCCTTTACAATAGCCTCAATCTTCTCCGGAACATTCTTTCCGCAAGCAATATAGTCAAGGAAAAACAACGGTTTTGCGCCGCAGCAAATAATATCGTTCACGCACATTGCAACGCAGTCGATTCCGACCGTGTCGTGCTTATCCATAAGGAACGCCATTTTGAGCTTTGTGCCGACGCCGTCCGTACCGCTTACGAGTACAGGTCTTTCAATTCCCGTAACGTCAAGCTCAAACAAACCGCCGAAGCCGCCGATATCGGAAACTACTCCGCTTGTCATTGTTCGTGCGATATGGCTCTTCATAAGCTCAACGGCCTTATAGCCTGCTGTAATGTCAACGCCTGCTGCCTTATAGCTCTCACTGCAACTCTTCATTCGTGTCACCTTTTTCCTTATTCTTCTTTTTAGTTTTGTCGATTTTCTGCTCGAACTTGTTCTTGCTATTTCCCTGGGGAATCTGAGTCGGATACTTCTCGTCAAAGCAAGCACAGCAGAATCCTGTACAGCTGCTTCCGTCGGCAAGCTTCGTCACGTCCTCACGGCTAAGATAACCAAGTGAATCAGCACCGATAATCTTCGCTATCTCTGGGATAGTGTTCTGACAGGCAATAAGATTTTCCTTCGAATCAATGTCAACTCCGTAGTAACACGGACTTACGAACGGCGGAGCGGAAATTCTTACATGAACCTCTTTTGCCCCTGCTTCACGGACGAGACGTACTATTCTTGCGCTGGTCGTACCTCTTACGATTGAGTCGTCAATCATGATTACTCTCTTGCCCTTTACGACCTCGGAAATCGGGTTAAGCTTTATTTTCACCTTGTCCTCTCTCGATGACTGACCGGGAGAAATAAAGGTTCTGCCGATGTATTTGTTCTTTATGAATCCGATACCGTATGGTATTCCGGACGCTCTTGCATACCCTACAGCCGCATCAAGTCCCGAATCGGGAACACCGATAACGATATCGGCATCAACGGGATGAGATTTTGCAAGCAGCTCGCCTGCACGGACTCTCGCCTGATGAACGTTACAGCCGTCGATTTTCGAATCCGGTCTCGCAAAATAGATGTACTCAAAAATACACATAGCACTTTCCTTGGCGCCTACATGATCTTCGATTGAACGTACACCATCCTCACCGAACACCACAATCTCACCCGGCTTTATGTCACGGATGAGCTTTGCACCGACAGCGTCAAGCGCACAGCTTTCGGAAGCTACGATGTATCTTCCATCCTCCGTCATACCGTAGCAAAGAGGTCTGAATCCTCTGGGATCTCTTGCCGCTATGAGCTTTGACGGCGACATTACAACAAGTGAATATGCACCGTCGATTTTATACATTGCACGGTTAACCGCCTCTTCAATCGACGGGCAGTTAATGCGTTCCTTAGTGATCACATAAGAGATAACCTCTGTATCGCTCGTTGTATGGAAGATAGAGCCTTGGAGCTCAAGTTCTTCTCTGAGCTCCGTTGAGTTTACAAGGTTACCGTTGTGAGCGAGTGCCATTCTTCCCTTAATATGGTTCACAACGATAGGCTGGACATTATTTCTGTCGTTTGCGCCCGTTGTGCCGTAACGAACATGACCTATAGCCATATTTCCGTCACCGAGAGATTTAAGCACATTAGGGGTGAACACATCGTTCACAAGTCCGAGATCCTTGTATGAATGTATCACACCCTCATCGTTTACAGCGATACCGCAGCCCTCCTGACCGCGGTGCTGTAATGAAAACAATCCGTAATAAACAGTAGATGCGACATTTACGGTTTCGCTGCTGAAAACGCCGAATACGCCGCACTCCTCATGAAGCTTTCCGGAATCAGTAATCATATATTATTATTCTCCTAAATTATCAAATAAAGAATCTGTTCTTATATTATGAATAAGTAAATGAGTAAATTTTAAATTAAGCAAAAGGTTTTGAAATAGAAACAGTAAAGTTTTGGTCAAGCTTTTTCAAAAGCTTGCGGGTCGATGGCAGAGCCCTCGTAGGTTTTTAAGTTGCGCCGGCGAAGCCAAGTGCCCTCGGGGTACGAAGCCCTTAACCAAACGTTACTCCTTAACAATGCAGCAGTGCGGCATTGTTATAAACCTTTTGAATCAAACGACTATCGTTTAATTGATTCGCTCATTTATAGTTCTTAATTTAAAATTACTCGCCGAGCAAACGCTTCATAACTTCCTGATAAGCATCCTCTACGCCGCCCATATCTCTTCTGAAACGGTCCTTGTCGAGCTTCTCGTTTGTAACGCTGTCCCAGAAACGGCATGTGTCGGGAGAGATTTCGTCAGCGAGAACGATAGTACCGTCAGCAAGTCTGCCGAACTCGAGCTTGAAGTCAACGAGCTCAATGTTGACCTCCTTGAGGTACTCTGTGAGGATATCGTTTACTGCGAAAGCATACTTAGCGATCGTGTCAAGTTCTTCTTTTGTAGCGTAGTCCATAGCGAGGATATGATACTCGTTGACCATAGGATCACCGAGAGCATCGTCCTTGTAGCAATACTCCAAGACTGTTTTGTTAAGCTTTGTTCCCTCTTCAAGACCAAGTCTCTTTGCAAGCGAGCCTGCGGCAATGTTACGAACGATAACCTCGAGCGGAACGATGGAAACCTTCTTAACGATAGTTTCTCTGTCGTTGATCTCCTCAACGAGGTGAGTAGGAACGCCCTTGCTCTCAACGAGCTTCATGAGGTGG
>CAMHNT010000103.1 GCA_946186535.1 uncultured Clostridia bacterium | reverse complement strand
CAATACAAAATCAGTCTTTTTTTATGAAAGAGCCAAAAGATTTGATATTTCTTATTCGTATATTTCCGACCAAACAGGCGAACCGGAAGAAAAAGTTAAAGACTTCTTCTCCTTGAATCCAAACAGTAAAATAAGCACAAACGATTATTTTTATGATACGACTGATCACAAACGCAAAGTTGTCATATATCATCAAACATATTACGAATACAAGGATATCGGATATAAAATAAAAGGACTGTTCCTCTTCGGAATGCAAAATAAAAACAGCCGTTTCACCGCAGCTCCGGAGAAACTATGGGGCAACCTGAGCGAGTCGTCGAAGGAACTGAATAGTTTAAAAAAACGCTTTAACATGTCGTATTCATTCATTTCCGAAAAAACGGGCGTACCCGAAGAAAAAATAAAAATCTTCTTCTCCCTGAATCCGGACAATGGTGAAAACTCGGAATATCCCGATAAAAAAGAATATCCCGAATACGAAGCCATCGGGGATAAAATAACGAAGCTGTTCAAAGAAATAAACGACAGCGACGGTTATACGCTGCTGGAGGATGACGAATTCTATGAAATCCACGATCTTCTGATGACTGAGTTTGACATACATAAAAACACGCTGGCAGAGCTTCTGAAAACAAACGTTCACTATGAACTTGCAGTAAAAAGATATTACGAACGTATTTCCGAACTGGAACAAAAACAATCTGAGTATCAGGCGCTTTTGCGGTTTGGCTACCCCGTTGGTAATTCTGTTGAAAACGAAATATATACGCCGCTTTCAGACGAAGAATTCAAGCTCATAAAAAGCTTATGCGATGATTCGAAACGTGAACTGGACTCCCTTAAAGAAAAAGATTTTGACAAAAAGCTTTTTTCCATTGAAGAATATCACGAAAAGTCACGTCAGAATATTGACAGACGAACTATCGCCACATCCAATTTTACATTCACTGCGGATCAGCAAAAAACCATTCTGGCGATATACTTGGAAAAATGTTTCGACGACAAAGGATATTTGCTTCCGGAACATCTCGGAAGCGGTATTCAGCTTGCATTTTTTCTTTCGGATTATAACGACGAAATGAAACACACAAAAACATTCATCAGTCGGGAATCAGGTTTCGGTAATCTATATTACAGCATCCGTAAAATCAGAGAATGGATTCCATCCAAAAATCTGAGCAGGTACGACTTCGGAGATACGGCAGATAAACCGGAAATATACGATAAGGAATACGAGTTTTTTTCCGCTCACGAAAAAGTGTTTTTCTTCAACCCCCTCATTGAACATACATATAAGGTTATTCAAAAAATCAATGACTCACCCCGATCAATTTTGCCGGAGTTATATAGCTCATTGGACAAAAATCTGGGTATCGGTGTTCCTGCGACAAAAGAATTCCGTGAGTACTATAATATCATTGCAGAATATTGGGCTAT
Organism: uncultured Clostridia bacterium; assembly: GCA_946186535.1. GTDB lineage: Bacteria > Bacillota > Clostridia > Oscillospirales > Acutalibacteraceae > RUG592. Next base: position 6,350 of record CAMHNT010000103.1, on the reverse strand, counting down.
CCTGTCGGAACCGGATATCATGGAGGATATTTCACAATGCAGCAGAAATCAGATATACCGAATAGTGTACGATATATGCAAAGACTCTGACGGAAGGATTCACTTTTCATACAAACTCGCAGACCGTATATTCAACCTTTTCAAACTTAAAGCCGACTGCATCGTCTGGGAAATATACATATCATGCTATTATATTAATACCGGCGAAACAAACAGCCTGGTTAAATTTATCGAAGCAGCGTCAGCCGAAAAAATCAAAATAATAGAAATAGAAAGAGAAAAAGAACGGGAACGAGAAAGAGAAAGAGAAATAAACAGACACAGAAACAGAGAAAAAGAACTATAACCCTACACAAAGCAGCTTGAAAACAGGCTGCTTTTTTTATTTGATACTAAAAATAATGTCAATAAAAATCCGAAACCGTAAAAAATATCTCTTCAATAAAAATACAGAAGCAAAAGAAAAGTATAAATATAACACTATGTACAAATCAGCTTAGGAATAAGCTGATTTATTTATTTAAGAACAACATCAAGCGAAAAAGTCAAGCGCATTTAAAGACTGAATTCCGGGGAACCGGCGACACCCGGCTTCAGTGCTGTCGCCGCTTGCGGATGAAAAAAGTCGAAGTATGATCTATAATAAACACATCGAAAGCACGAAAGAAAAAAAGGAGGAATCATTCAATGATTTTCAAAACAGGGTAGTCCAAAAGGCAATTCAAAACAACACAAGGCAAATATATAAAAGCTAAAAGATAAAAAACAAGAAAAGTTAAGAAAGGTTAGGTTATTTAACATGAACAACACACAGAGTCAAAAGGAAATTCGCATCAGAGGCTACATCGCATCGGTATTCACGGTGATTTCGTTACTGATTACGCTCATCTTCTTCATCATGACTGTGAGCAGTGGAAAATCAGAGAGCTTGGGAGCGATAATAGTATCCGGATTGATTTTAGGATTAGTACTCGGCGGAACGATCCCCGGCATAACACATATCAAAGAGATATTCAACAAAATCAAAAAGCTGCTTTATATTTTCCCAGTCGGCTGGGCGATCTTTCTGGTACTGATCCTCGCTGTCCCCTACCTGGGCGGCTGGACATTCATGTTCATGGATCTTGTGAATTTTCTTAAGTTCAGAAAGGAAGGTAAGTCAATATGAATATCGCAGATAAAACCTACTTGGAAAGCTCAACCGGCGGCAGAGAGTTCAGTATCGGCTCTCTGAATACCGCAGAAGGAAACATCTTTCTGACAGAACCTATATGCACCGATTCGGCAATGAGGTTCGTGTCGCTGATGAAATATATGGCGGCTGAGGGAAAGGAAGTGACGCTGTACATCAACAGCCCCGGCGGAGAGGTTGAAGCAGGACTCGTGATGTATGATACTATTCAGGCATATCCCCACGAGCTTAATATATGCTGTGTGGGAATGGCTGCGAGCATGGCTGCAATACTTCTCGCAGGAGGACGGAAAGGCAGACGCTTTATTCTCCCCCATTCCAAAGTGATGATTCACGAACCCCTTATTTCCGAAGGATTCGGCGGTTCAGCCACAAGCATCGAGAAAAAAAGCACAGCGGATCCTTGAGGTCAAAGCCCTGATGAACGGCATTCTCGCAAATCACACGGGAAAGACAATCAAGGAAATTGACAAAGCCACCGCATTCGACAACGTTATGACCGCAGAGGAAGCAATCAAATTCGGAATCTGCGACGAGATAAAATCAATTTACTAAGGAGGACTTTTAAAATGAGTAATTCGAACAATTATGAATCAGTCAAGGAGAGCAATCTTATGGAATTTTTAAAAACGTTTGAGGAACCAATCGATGATTTTAACATAGATGAATTCTACAATGATCCTGATTTTCTGGAGTTTCTGAAAACACCGGAGGAAGAAGCGTCAGATGATTTCAACCGATCGGAGTTTATATTTGCCAAGGACGTCAGACGTTCTCTGAACGATTATAAGACAAGACTTAACAACAACGTTCTCATACTCGGCACAAGTGGCTGCGGAAAGACTACGAGCTTTCTTGAGCCGAATCTGAAAACGGCTGTCGGAAATTATATCGTTTCCGACCCGAAGGGCTCGCTCATAAAGAAATACGGTAAGTATATGGAAAAAAACGGTTATCGTGTTATGAGAATGGATTTTCAGAATCCCGAAAAATCGATGCACTGGAATCCGCTGACAAACGTTGAAAGCACTCAGGATATTATGCGTATCGCAAGCTCTCTGACTTATCAATGTGAAAATATAGGCATAAACGGCGATCCGTACTGGGATCAGATGACGCTTCTGCTTATCTGCGCTCTGATAGGCTACATGAAGGAAACAGACTTCAAGCCCTGCAATTTCGACGGACTGATGCAGCTCCTTCGTGAAGGCAACAGATTCAGCCGCAGAACACTGAAAAACGGTGAACGTTCCTATAACGATAAAGCCTCCTTGCTTTCAGACCGCTTCGAACAGCTTCATGAGAAAAATCCCGAGAGCTGGGCTTATGAACAGTTCCGTAACGTCGATCAGGCACCCGAAAAAACTTACGATTGCATCCGAAGCTGTCTTGCAGCTAAATTTTCCAATTACACCACGAAAGAAATCGAAGCAATGATGTCGGAAAACGATATCGACTTTGCCGAACTTGCTCAGGAAAAGTTCGTTATCTTCGTTCTTCAGAGCGACTGTGACAGGTCGATGGACGGACTCGTCAACATGTTCTTCTCTCAGGCAATCAACAGTCTGTTTAAGTATTCCGACACCTGCAAAAATCAGCGTCTGCCTATCCCCGTCAGATTTTTCCTCGACGATTACGGCGCAACAACCGCTATTGACAACCTTGATACGATTATCTCAACGATCCGTTCGAGAGGAATTTCCGTTTCACTGATTCTCCAGTCCGAAGCGCAGCTTCTCAAGGGCAAGAGCGGAACCGACAAAACGATCATCGCCAATTGCGACACCTACATCTACATGGGCGGCAACGACGTTGAAACGGCTCAGGCGGTGAGCGTCCGCTGCAACAAACCGCTGGAACAGATTCTGTTTATGCCAATCGGTCACTGCTGGGTGTTTGAACGAGGCAGCAAGCCGGTCTACACCGAGATTGCCGAACGTCCGGATTTTGAGGAGGAGAGGATTCTTTAATCAAAGCACAGAACTTTTCACCTGCCGTTTTTACCAAATACAGGTGAAAAGCTCTGGCGGGCAGCTGCACTTAAACGATGCGGAAACACCTACGATGTACTAAGTAAGACCTAAAAACCTTTTAACTATTGTTGACAAAATAACAAAATATCATATAACGAAATCACCGTTCAACCGAACGGTATCAGTTAAGAAGAGGAGTGTTTGTAATGACTTTAAAGAAAATAGCATTTGCTGCAGCGGCAGCGGCTTTAGCGGCGCTGATTTCAGGCTGCGGACGCGCAAAGGTAGATTTTAACGATTATCTTACGCTGGAGTGTGACGGCTACGATACGGTAGGATATGCCGATTACAATTTTGATTACGAGAGAATGGTAAATGAAAACCTTCAGGCCTTTGGTCTTTCCGAGAACGCCGGTGAAATGGAGGAGATGGGTGTTTACTTACTTATTGAGGACTATGTTTCCGGAAAGCTTGACAAAACAGATGAGCTTTCAAACGGCGACACCGTTACTTACGAATGGGACGTCAACGACGAACGTCTTGAGGAAGTCTTCCCTATTAAAGTAACTCACGATAATAAAACACTTGAAATAAGCGGTCTTAAGGAAGCGGAAACATTTGATCCTTTTCAGAACTTGAAAGTAACGTTTACGGGAATTGCACCAAAAGGAGAGGTTTCAATATCCGGAGAATCGGGCGAAGTCAGCGGACTTAATTACACCGCCGATAAGAATACCGGCCTGAGCAACGGCGACAAGATTACTGTCAGCGTTGACACTTCGTCCGGAGATATCAATGATTACTGCATGAAGTACGGTCTGATACCAAGTGTTACTGAAAAGGAATACACGGTTGAAGGACTTTCGTCTTACGCAGCAACGTTTGAAGATATTCCGGAGGATATCCGCAATAAAATGGATACCAATGCACAGGACACTCTCAAGGCATACGTCGCAGGAAAATGGGCAGACCCGAAAACCTTTAAGGGTATGAAGCTCATAGGAAATTACTTTATATATCCGAAAGATTCGTCTTTGAACGTTTCGGTTAACAATTACGTTTATTTCGTTTACAAAGTAACTGCTCTCAATAAGGACGACGACAATAAAGAGTTCTCCTATTACTATTATTCATACTATACGGACGTCATGCCGCTTGATGACGGAACGTGTTCCTATGACTTAAGTTCAATGAGCACTCCTACGTCTTCCGACTGGTTTTCTTCAGGCGATTCATTTTCAACGGGAAATTACCGTTATTACGGATACCAGGATCTTGACTCGCTTTTCAGCAAGCAGGTTACAGCAAAGATTGACAAATACAGATACGAAAGTACTGTAAAGGATAAATAATTCTACCGATAATTATAAAGAGAAAAAGATCTGAATAATAAAAAAAGGAGATGCCGCTTTGTGAATCTCCTTTTTTTATTCCGGTGTGTGTTGTGAGGGCGTTACCTAACGATTTCCAACAATTCCTTCGGCGTCAGAACCTTAATTTCCGAATGCTCAAAATCAATATCTACAATCTCTTTTTTTGCACATTTTGTCTTTATACAATCATAAAGTCTTTAAATTAGCGGTATCAAGAACATTTATTACCTCATCGTGTGTTATTCCGACTACCTGCAACAGCCCGCATATCTATCTCAAGGCTACAGTAATAATTATATCCTATAAAGTTGACCAATCTAAAACTTTCATATTTGCAGCAAAAAACCGCACAAAGAAGCCTTTGTGCGGTGATTTTTTGTGTATTCCCAAATGGGTAAAAATTATCTCTTAGGTAACTTAATTCCGCATTGGAATGCGGTTTTAAAGGTGTTTGGTGTTGTAAATATAAGCAGATCCATTCTTATTTTACTTTTTCACTAAAAACTCAAGCGTACACTCGCAAAAGTTTTCAGTGAAGCGTTACAGGTGTGTGGATACCGTTGGCGTGTTAAGGATATAATCATATCAATATCCATTCTACTGTTCATATAAAAGCAACTGGCAAATTGTACTATTCCGCCAAAATATATCTTCGGTTTTTCTTTTCTCCGACAGCAGATATCAGCCCATTCTCAACCATTTCTCTCAATATTTCTTTTGCTCTTGTTTGCTTCAAATTAAGAATACTGCAAACTTCGGAATTGTTGATAGAGCCCTTCTCTTTGATGTATTCAAGTATCAATGATTGCTGACGATTTATCGGCGGTGTCCATATCGGATAATGGAATTTCCGTCCTGAAAATATCATCCTCAAACAAAATAGGCTCTTTGTCCGAATACATCTTTGTGTATTTGTAGAGATTACGAACACCCGAGCCAAGTTCATCAGCTCTTCCAATATTATTGAAAAATTTAGCAATCACCGGATTTTTCGGATAAGGAGTGGTGGTTATGCAAACACGTCCGTAATGATAGGTCTTATTTGCATTCTCGGTCAATATTCGACCTTGCTCAACAATCACCTTCGCAGGATAAGGGCTTGCATACTCACGGTGCATAAGGATATTGCTAACGATCTCACGGGCAATTATACTGCGCACGCTCACACGCTGTGTCCCTTCCAAAAAAAATTTATCATCTATATGGCGGCAAATGAAATCTGTCAAGCGGTCATAGCTATCAATAAGATTGGTACGAACATCATCACAGTCATCATACCGATCCATGTTTACCTCACGGTAAATGGCGTCCGTTCTGTATGCAGGCAAACATGACTGTATCGTTTCTTCCTTTCCAAAAAGAAGGACTGCTGCAAGGTTAAAGTCTTTCTGCCCCGTTGCAAAATCACGTTCGTAAAGCCCTACGCTGTGGAAAATTCCCATATCGTCCATTTCTATCCAAGGATGATTTGGATCCTTGCTTTTTGCAAGATTACGTACTCGTTTCATTAAAGACATATCAAGATCATCAACTGTCAGATATGGAAAGATTTTCTTTTCGGTGAAGTCTGTCTGCTTACGAATATAAAGCTCGAACATCTGTGTTGTATTGCTGCTGATATTGATATCGGCGTCATCTATACGGTCGTAGGTTATCTTATTGCAGGTGTGAACCTGCGAGCTTCTCGGTACATAAACATAAAGAACGCTCTTGCCGTCAATCTCTATTTCCTCAGCCGAAAGATAAAGAGTAGGATATATTTTCTGAGGATTGTTGAGCATGTTGGAAAAATTCTTCCGCATATCCTTAACA
>CAMHNT010000102.1 GCA_946186535.1 uncultured Clostridia bacterium | reverse complement strand
TTCGCCGTCTGCGGACGGCGACCAAGGGCGCTGCCCTTGGATCCTGCAAGCCTTTTGAAAAAGGCTTGAGCGAAAACTTTAACTGCGAATGCGCCAAGGGCACTTCCTTCGGGGCGCCTTTTGAAAAAAGTGCGTCAAAAACTTTAATGGTCTTCATTAAGTTGCATTTATGACTGATTTATGGTAAAATGAATACAGATTGAATAAATGCATCATAATATGCCGAACGGACTCGGAAATTATGTGTTTAAAAATTAAGAGGTGAAACAATATGAGATGTCAGCATTGCGGTTCGGAAGTACAGGAAAACACAAGATTCTGCGCAGTCTGCGGTTCTCCGGTTTCGTTGTCGGAGAACACGGTTTATGCAGCGGTCGAAAATACCTCCGGAGGAGTTTCTTCGATAAACCTTCAAAAAGACGCCGAGCCTGCTCCACAGCAGCAGTTTAATCAGGCTCCGAACCAGGGGTTCAACGTTCCCCCGGTAATTCCCCAGATGCAGCCTGCGAACAATTTTAATCAGCAGTTTCAGGGGGGGCAGCAGAACAATTTCGGACAGCAGCCCATCCAGAACAATTTTGGGCAGCAGCCATACCAAAGCGGTCAGCAGAACGATTTCGGACAGCAGCCTTTTCTGAACAATCAGCAGAGTAATTTCGCTCAGCAGCCGTACCAGAACGGTCAGCCGATGACTTTCGTTGAACCGAACCTCACGAAGGAACAGTTCGCAAATGCTCCGCAGCTCGCCGGATGGAGAAGAAATTTCAAGACTACTTATATTATCGGATACGTTTGCTCCGCTCTTATGCTCATAGGACTGTTTTCGGTAGGCGCAGCCGCGCTTATCGATGTGGCAATTGTTCTGGGAACGAATATCGGAGTTCATCTTAAACGCAGCAGGGGCTGTGCGATAGGTATGCTTGTTTATGCGATTATCAACACTATTATAGGTATTGTTTCCTCCGGAATGCTTTCGGGTTGGCTTATTCTTGCGACGGCTATCTGTGCGGTCAAGATGACCTATGATTTTGAAAAATTCTGGCAGAGCTACCAGACTACGGGATTCGTTCCGACCATTCTTCCCAACGGCAGACGTCCGAAGTAAATAACGGTTAACGAGATTTTGCTTTACCTTCATGTCTTTCCAATGATAAAATACTGAATGTGATACAGACTATTATTGCGGATCATAAAAAATTCAAGGCAGCCGGGTGAAAACGGCTGCCTTGAAACGGTATTACAGACAAAATATTTTTTATTGTAATATTAAACAATCAATATGTAGTATATACTAACCTCTTTTCTAACGACATCTATGCGTTATATTGAAACAAAAAAATTATGTTTTTAAAAAAATAATCATAATATTCTTCAAAAAATCAAAAATAACTCTTGATTTTTTACGAAAAAATGTTATTATATTATTAGACGGCGGATTAGAAAAGCTTGCCTTGTTTTATAGGGAAACAGGGCGGGGGATTTCGTGGTGCGTACGAGTTTGTGTAAGCTTGCGGTTAGGGACGTCTGCTTACTTTTCGAATTAGTTTGTCCGCCGATTTTATTCACCACAGCCATATAAGGAGGAAAAAGTAAATGGTTAATTTTACTCAGTGGGAAGGCTTTGAAGGCCGCCTTTGGCAGGAAGAAGTAAATGTACGTGATTTTATTCAGAAGAACTATAAGCCGTATGACGGCGACGAGTCGTTCCTCGCAGGTCCGACAGAAGCTACCGACAAGCTCTGGGGAGAGCTTCAGAAGCTTCAGAAGGAAGAGCGTGCTAAGGGCGGCGTTCTCGATATGGATACAGAGATCGTTTCCACTCTTACATCTCACAAGCCCGGCTACATCAGCGAAGAGCTTAAGGATCTCGAGGCTGTAGTAGGTTTGCAGACAGACAAGCCGCTCAAGAGAGCATTCATGCCTTTCGGCGGCATCAGAATGGCTGAGCAGGCATGTACAACAAACGGTTATACACCGAGCCCTGAGCTCCACAAGATTTTCACGGAGTACAGCCGTACACACAGTGACGCTGTATTCTCTGCATATACACCGGAGATGAAGAAGTGCCGTCATGCGCACATCGTAACAGGTCTTCCGGACACTTACGGCCGCGGCCGTATAGTAGGCGACTACCGCCGTGTTGCTCTTTATGGTATTGACTTCCTCATCGTTGAGAAGCAGAAGGATTTCGCTAACTGCGGCGACGGCACAATGACAGACAAGGTTGTTCGTCAGCGTGAGGAGATCGCTATGCAGATCGCTGCTCTCAAGGGCATCAAGGCTATGGCTGCAAGCTACGGTTTCGATATTTCCCAGCCTGCTACGAACGCTAAAGAGGCTGTTCAGTGGCTCTATTTCGGCTACCTCGGTGCTATCAAAACTCAGAACGGCGCTGCAATGAGCGTTGGTCGTGTTTCAACATTCCTTGATATCTATATTCAGAGAGATCTTGACAACGGTACTATCACAGAGTCTGAGGCTCAGGAGCTTATCGACCACCTCGTTATGAAGTTCCGTATGGTTAAGTTTGCTCGTATTCCTTCCTACAACCAGCTCTTCTCGGGTGACCCGGTATGGGCTACACTCGAAGTTGCAGGTATCGGCATGGACGGACGTTCAATGGTGACAAAAACAGACTTCCGCTTCCTGCACACACTCGAGAACATGGGACCTTCCCCGGAGCCGAACCTCACGGTTCTCTATTCTTCACAGCTTCCTGACACATTCAAGAAGTATGCTGCTTATATTTCAATCAAGACAAGTTCCGTTCAGTACGAGAACGACGACGTTATGAAGCCTGTATGGGGTGACGATTACTCTATCTGCTGCTGCGTTTCTGCGACTCAGACAGGTAAGGAGATCCAGTTCTTCGGCGCTCGTGCTAACCTCGCTAAGTGCTTGCTCTATGCAATCAACGGCGGTGTTGATGAGAAGGAGCTTGAGCAGGTTGGTCCTAAGTATGCTCCGATCACTTCCGAGTACCTCGACTATGATGAGGTTATCGAGAAGTATCTTGACATGATGGATTGGCTCGCAGGCGTTTATGTAAACGTTCTCAACCTTATCCACTATATGCACGACAAGTATTACTATGAGGCAGCTGAAATGGCTCTCATCGATACAGACGTTCGCCGCACATTTGCTACAGGTATTGCAGGTTTCTCACACGTTGTAGATTCACTCTGCGCTATCAAGTACGCAAAGGTTAAGACTATCCGTAACGAAGACGGCATCGTTCTCGACTACGAGGTTGAGGGTGACTTCCCACGCTACGGCAACGACGACGACCGTGCAGATGAGATCGCTGTATGGCTCCTCAGAACATTCCTTGACAAGATCAAGACTCATCACACATACCGTGATTCGGAGCCTTCAACTTCTATCCTCACAATCACATCTAACGTTGTTTACGGTGAGGCTACAGGCTCAACTCCTGACGGACGTAAGGCAGGCGCTCCGTTTGCTCCGGGCGCAAACCCGAGCTACGGCGCAGAGCAGAGCGGTCTCCTTTCTTCGCTCAACTCCGTTGCTAAGCTTCCGTACACATGGGCTCTCGACGGTATTTCAAATACTCAGACAATCAGCCCTGACGCACTCGGCCACGAAGAGAGCGAGAGAATCAAAAACCTCGTTCAGGTAATGGACGGTTACTTCGATCAGGGTGCTCATCACCTCAACGTAAACGTATTCGGTACAGAGAAGCTCATCGACTGCATGGAGCATCCGGAGAAGGAAGAGTACGCTAACTTCACAATCCGTGTATCGGGTTATGCTGTTAAGTTCATCAACCTCACAAAGAAGCAGCAGCTCGACGTTATCGCTCGTACTTGCCACAAGGTAATGTGATTGACGGAGAAAAATGGCTTATAATTACGAACAGAATGTCATAAAGGGAAATGTCCACTCGCTCGAAAGCTTCGGGCTTGTGGACGGTCCCGGCGTCAGATATGTAGTTTTTTTACAGGGCTGTGCATTAAGGTGCAAATACTGTCATAATCCCGAAACATGGGCGGGAGGCGGCTCTCCGTGGACTGCAAGACAGCTTTTTGACAAGGTTTTTCGCTACAAACAGTACTGGAAGGGAAACGGAGGAATTACCGTCAGCGGCGGTGAACCTTTGCTTCAGATTGATTTTGTGACGGAATTCTTTAAAATCGCAAAAACTAAGGACGTTCATACAGCTGTCGATACAGCCGGTCAGCCTTTCAGAAATGACGAGGCTTGGCTTGCGAAATTCGAGGAGCTGATGAAGTATACCGACTTGGTTATCCTTGACATGAAGGAGTGGGATTCCGAAAAGCACAAAGCGCTCACCGGAATGGGTAACGACAACATCAAGGAAATGGCACAGTGGCTGTCCGATCACGGAAAGGATATGTGGATAAGACACGTTCTTGTTCCAAATCTGACCGATGATGAAGAGGATTTGAAGGCAATGTCGGAATTTATCTCTAATCTTAAGACTGTGAAAAAGGTAGAGGTTCTTCCGTATCATGCTTTTGGTATTCCTAAGTGGGAGAAGATAGGATTAGAGTATCAGCTTAATGATGCCGTTGCTCCGACTCCCGAACAGGTTGCCAAAGCTGAAGAGCTTTTAAACGTAAATGCGTATCACGATTAATATTAAGCGGATATCTTTTTGGTATCCGCTTTTTCTTTTTTTTTAAGTTTCTTATCAACAATTTTGTGTATATATTGACAAAAATTATAGATTGTAATACAATTATTATAGTTAATAATAAAATTTATACTTAAATACAATACTAAAAGGCAATTGTCTTTTATGAAGAATAGTATTAATTTTTTTAAAAGCCAAAATTTTTTAAAATAAGGAAAGGTGAAATATGAAAAGAGTAATTTTGCTGACGTTGACGGCACTTTTGCTTGTTTCTTCAATGACTGCATGCGGAAGCAAAAAGAATTCGGATTCGGGAAAAACCGAAGCATATTCAAGAGTTCTTTATGCAGATGATGACGATGAAAGCACGGAGGAAGAGAGTGAAGAAGTTGAGCTTGAAACGGAACATGAATCCGAGGCTGAAATTTCTGAGTCAGAGGAAAGTGAAGAGAGCATAGAGGAAAGCTCCGAGGAACAGGCCGAGGAATCCGAAGAAAGTGACCCGGAAGACAAAAAAGAAAGCAGCAAGGCTTCTTCTTCGAAAAAAAGCAGCCCGACCAGCTCAAAGACAAGCTCGGCTCCCAAAACCTCCTCAAAGCCTGCTGAAAGTCTCTACAGCATCGTTTCGGACAGTTCCGATGATGATACCGAAACTGAAACGGACACGTGGTATGACAACACTGATTCAGACGATACTGACACCGAAACGGGAAGCTTCGGCTATGACGATCTGGCTGCTTTGGTCAACGGAAGAAGAATCAATTTGGGAGATGATTTTTCTTTGGTGAACGATATTCTGGGAGATTATTCAAATGTATCCGAAGAGGAAAATTCCGGCAACCCGTCCGAGATTCTCAGAGTCTATACTTTCAACGGAATAACTGTCAATACTTTCTCCGATGAAGAGGGAAGCTATGAAAAAGTCTATAAATTAGAGATTACCTCTGATTCTTATGAAAGTGAAAAAGGTGCGAGACTCGGAATGAGTGAGGAGGAAATCATAAAAATTTACGGTGCATTCAGTCTGATTAGCGGTTCGGAATATAAGTATGTTCTGGACGATAAGAGTGTTACTTTTGTAATTGAGGGTGATTCTGTTACAAAAATTATTTACAGCTGGAACAGGTAACAGGAAAGCGGTTCGTATTTTCTCTATTATGTTATATGTTACGGTATCGGATTTATTGATTGCTATTTTGTAATAATATATGATGTTCAAGATGTTTGTTGTAATTTTTTTGTGAAATCGGTTGACTTTTTAGATGTATTGTTGTATTATACAGATATATAATATATAACAAAAGGGGATGTTTTGATGAATGAAGGTTTCAATGGTGTTAATATGGCTCAGAGTGGTATGAAATACTGCAAGCACTGCGGCAACCAGATTGCAGAGCAAGCCGTAATCTGTCCTATGTGCGGCTGTCAGGTTGAAGAAATCGTACAGCAGCAGCCGACCTGTCAGCAGCCTGCGTATCAACCTCCTATTATTATTAACAACAACAATAATAATAACAACAATAACAACAACGTGGGATTGGTAGTTTTTGGAAAGCCCAAGAATAAGTGGGTAGCTTTTTTGCTGTGTCTTTGTTTTGGGGGAATCGGTGCTCATAAATTCTATGAAGGAAAGATACTTTTGGGTATTGTATATTTATGTACTTTTGGAATTTTGGGCATTGGTGTAATTCTGGATCTGATTGCTATTCTCACAAAGCCGAATACGTATTACGTTTAGTTCTGCCACTGCCAACGGCGGGCAACGCCCTCAGAAAATACGAACATTGACTTTTTTATGTATGGTAACTTTATTTGCTGCGTAAAAATTTTTCCATAAGGAAAAGTTAGCAAACTGCACACAGTTAAAAATTTAAAAACCGGCGTACATCTTTTTTGGATGTACGCTGTTTTCAGAGCGTGTAATCTATGATTGAAATAAAAACGATAAATCCGAAGAACAGGAAAGATTTAAAAAAATTATATCGACAGTCGTTTCCAGACAGTGAAAGAAAACCATGGCTGCTTATGAAATACTGGGAACATCAGGGTAAAATGCAGCTTTTTGAAATCAGCGAAAATAACGCTCTCTGCGGCCTTTTTATTACGGTAATATACGATGACCTTGTGTTGATTGATTACCTCGCAGTGAGGCAGGATTTGCGAGGAAAGGGCATCGGCTCGGAAGCGCTGAAGCGTGCGAGAAAAATGTATGAGGGAAAATGTCTGTTCCTGGAAATCGAATCCACGAAAAAGCCATGTCCGGATATTGACAGCAGGCAGAAGAGAAAAAATTTTTATCTGAAGAACGGACTTTCCGATTCCGGATTTTCGGTGAATCTTTTCGGTGTTGAAATGGAAATACTATGTTTTGAACGGAAAATAACATTTGACAAGTATCTGAGCCTGTACAGATATATGGCAGGAAAGATTCTGAAACCTAAAATAACGCTGATTGAGGATTAACATTAGAGAAAATGCTTCCGGAGCTTCGCTTCCAATCATAATAAACCTTCGGTTCGAATAAATATTGAATGATATTCTGAAAATAAGGAGTTTTATTATGGGGGCTGTTGAGTTGTTTTTTGTAGCGGTGGGGCTTTCCATGGACGCCTTTGCAGTTTCGGTCTGCAAGGGTCTTGGAATGAAAAGGATGAATATCCGTAACGCTCTGACGATTTCACTTTTTTTCGGAGGCTTTCAGGCTTTGATGCCGTGCGTCGGATGGTTTTTGGGAACCCGGTTTCAGAAATATATTGTGAGATATGACCATTGGATCGCATTTCTGATGCTTGTTTATATCGGAGGGAAGATGATAAAGGATTCAGTCTGTGACGGCGGGAGAGAGGTCGTTGTCGGAAGAACGGTTGACCTGAAGGAGCTGCTGGTTCTTTCTGTTGCGACAAGCATTGACGCATTGGCGGTCGGAATAACGCTTGCGTTCCTGAACATCAATATATTATTCTCGGCGGCTATGATAGGTGCCGTGACATTTTTTCTGTCTTTTTCGGGGGTTTTCGCCGGAGTGAAATTCGGAAGCAGATTCGACAGGAAATCCGAAATCATCGGCGGTGTTATTCTCGTATTTATAGGCTTCAGAATTCTTTTTGAACATCTGTTTGGTCTCGGTTAATATGGATAGTATAATAATTGGACAAATTTGATTTGTGAACCACTATTATTTTTTTTGATTATAAA
>CAMHNT010000101.1 GCA_946186535.1 uncultured Clostridia bacterium | reverse complement strand
TGATGACCGTGACAGTGCTCGTGTCCTTCATGTTCGTGATGACCGTGGCAGTGCTTGTGTCCTTCATGTTCGTGATGACCGTGGCAGTGCTCGTGTCCGTCATGTTCGTGATGACCGTGACAGTGCTCGTGTCCTTCATGTTCGTGATGACCGTGGCAGTGCTCGTGTCCGTCATGGTCGTGCTTGCTGCTTTTTGTGTTTTCGGCTTTCTCAACAACCTCAACATCAGGTTCATGCTTATGAACAACCTTTTCGACAGTTTTTGAAAAATCGCCAGTGTAATCTTTGGAAAGCTCAACGGTCATAGCTTGTTTAATAAGATTAATGCTGACAGAATCAACGCCTTTGATTTTTCCGATATCCTTTTCAATTTCCGAAGAACAATGCGGACAGTCAAGACCGTTCAGTATATATACTTTTTTCATTGTATCACAACCTTTAAAACAGTAGTTGCTCAACCATTCAATTTGATGAGCAAAAAATATATAATAAATACATGCTGATATACATACGCTGAATGCTGAAGTCGGATATCAATATGTAAATTTATGTTGATACGTATAGGGTATATATGATTTGTCGGGCATATATACCCATATAATATTATATTTCTTTTTCTTCCATAAGATGCTCAAGACCTATATCTATAATAGTCTTGACGTGAGAATCAGCAAGGGAATAGTAGACCGTCTGAGCCTCACGTCTGAACTTTACGAGATTGGCAAGGCGAAGAGCTTTCAGCTGATGAGATACTGCCGATTTCGTCAGTCCCAGAAGTGCGGCGATATCGCAGACGCAAAGCTCGTTGTGCTCGAGAGCGTGAAGAATCTGAAGGCGCGTTCCGTCGCCGAAAAGTTTGAAAAGGGAACCAAGTTCAATATAAGTGTCCTTGCTGAGCATTTTCTTGCTCGTTTCACGGACGGTTTCCTCATGAATAATTTCGCAGTCGCAAAGCTGTTGTTTTTCCATGTTTTCTCACTCCCGGAATTTTAAACTCGTTTTAGAAATTTGATATTAATTGAGCAACCATTCAACAACTATATTATACTATAGAACTGTGTCGTTTGTCAAATATAACCTGAAAGTTTTTCATAAAAATAAAACTCCCTCAATGCATGACTGCACCGGGAGAGTTTCGAAAAGCTCAAAAAAGAAAAATTATTTTTTCTTTTCGTCCTTTTTATCCTTCTTTTCTTTTTTCTCTTTTTTATCATTCTCGGAATTTACCGATGAGAGAGCCCATCTCTTGAGGCGGAGCTTCGTTCTGTCGGCACCCGTTTCGATAACCATTGAATCTGTGTCTTCGTTAATGCTGACAACTCTTCCGACAATGCCGCCGATAGTTGTGATCTCGTCGCCGATTTCGAGGTTGTTTCTCATTGCCTCGTCTTCTTTTTGCTTTTTGGACTGAGGTCTTATCAAAAAGAAATAAAAAGCAACAACGATAACGACCATCATAAGAATCATTTGTATAGCTGCGCCTGTGCTCTGATCTACTTCACCCATTTAAAAACTTCCTTTCACTTTTCCTTAATGGAGATATTATAACATTATTTTCCTGATATTGCAATTGGTTTTTTGTTTTAAATCAGGGTTTTTGAGTAGAAAAAAATATATGAACAGTTTTAAATATACTTGATCAAGTCGCCTTGGAGCGGCGAGGATAATTTTTTTAACCTTCGGGAAGGGACGCTTTCTGCCAAAGCGTCCCTCTTTCCAAAACAGTCCGCCGGACTGTTTTGGAAATTCACCCTTGCAAAGGGAAAGATTATGCCTTCGGCGACCAAGGGCGCTGCCCTTGGATCCTGCGCACTTTTTGAAAAAAGTGCGTCAAAAACTTTAATGGTCCTCTTTTAAAGTTTTTTGCAATTTAAAAAATTGATCATTTATAGATGTTAATAAATCTTAACTGATTCAAAAAACCTTTGTTTTAAATACGTTTTCCGAGGTTTTCAACATTTTCTTTGTAGAATTGTTGAAAAGTATCGTTGTCGAGAGATTCTCTTATTTTCTCTGTGAGATTGTTGTAGAAATAAAGATTGTGAAGAACAGCAAGGCGCATTCCGAGCATTTCACCGCTCTTGAAAAGATGTCTGATATATGCTCTCGTGAAGCTCCTGCAAACAGGGCAGTCGCACTTCGGGTCGATCGGACTTTCGTCAAGCGCATACTTCGAATTGAGCATATTCCTGCAACCCTCCCAAGTGAAGACATGAGCGTGACGTGCGTTTCTGGACGGCATAACACAGTCGAAAATATCTATTCCTCGGTGAACGCTTTCGAGAATGTTAGCCGGTGTTCCGACGCCCATGAGGTATCTCGGCTTCTCGGTTGGCATGAACGGTTCAACCGTTTCGATTATATCATACATAGATTCTGTGCTTTCGCCGACGGCAAGTCCTCCGATAGCGTAGCCGGGGAGGTCAAGCTCTGAAATCTGCCTCATATGTTCGATTCTCAGGTCCTTGTATGTGCTTCCCTGGTTGATTCCGAAGAGGAGCTGTTCACGGTTGATTGTGTCTTCAAGTGAGTTGAGACGGTTCATTTCGTTTTTGCATCTGACGAGCCAGCGGTATGTACGGTCACAGCTGTTCTTTGTGTAATTGTATTCCGCAGGGTTCTCGATGCATTCGTCAAATGCCATGGCTATCGTTGAGCCTAAGTTTGACTGAATTCTCATGCTTTCCTCGGGTCCCATGAAGATTTTATGGCCGTCAATGTGAGAAGCGAAGGTCACACCTTCTTCCTTTATGTTCCGGAGCTTTGCGAGGGAGAACACCTGAAAGCCGCCGCTGTCGGTGAGAATAGGACCGTCCCAGCGTGTGAATTTGTGAATGCCGCCGAGCTTTTTTACGTTTTCGTCACCGGGGCGCAAATGCAGGTGATAGGTGTTGCAGAGCTGAACCTGACATTTTATTTCCTTCAGGTCAAGCGCAGAGACAGCGCCTTTGATAGCTCCGCAGGTAGCAACGTTCATAAACGCAGGCGTCTGAACAGTTCCGTGAACGGTTTCAAATGTTCCTCGTCTTGCGCAGCCGCATCTCTTTATTAAGGTAAATTTAGACATTTAAATTCTCCTGTTATTCTGATTTATGTTATTAATTTAACTCGCTGTACTATTAAAAGCAATATAAAAGTTTTAATCCAACTTTTTCAAAGGCGCCCCGAAGGAAGTGCCCTTGGGGTATTGGCAGGTGACGGTGAAGCATAGTGGTTCGCCCCTATAGAATTTCTTACGGTTTTAACACGTTTAATAGCACAACAGGTTAATTTATACCAGTTTTACCAACTATAAATGAGCAATTTTGAAAACTGCACAAAAAGGTTTGAAAAAGGAATGTTAAAGTTTTTGCCAAGCTTTTTTCAAAAAGCTTGCGGAGTCCAGAGGCAGCGCCTCTGGTGGGCTCTTAAGGGCTAAGCCCTTAACATATAGTTACTTCTTAAAAATGCCGCATTGCGGCATTTTTATAAATTTTTTGTACAAGCTGACTATCAGTTAAACGATTTGCTCATTTATAGTTACCAACTGACAATTATCTTACAAATGCATTGTAAAGACCGCTCAGCAGAGTTACTTTTTCGAGTACCTCATTTGCAATGTTTTCCTTGTAAAGTCTTTCGTCGTAAATATCGTATGTATAACTCAGACATGACTTATTGCCTTTTTTGTTGTGTTCCGTAAGCCAGCTTAACAGTTCCTCCGGAGAATGGTTGTCAAGTCTGAAAGGTTCGGTGTCGGATATTACCCAAGTCATGCCGCAGCCCTTGAGCTTTTCGATTTCACGGATGATTTCATCATGTTTGTGCCTTATGTTGTAAGGGAGATTTAAACGGTCGTAATCGTTTTTTCTGCCGAAGAAAATACCTATTTCAAATCCTTTTCCGCCGACGAGTCCGTAACGGATGCATGCATGCTTGTCAAAATCAAATCCTCGTTTTTTCAGATGTACAAGTTCCTCGGGAGTTTTGCCATATCTGATAAAAACAAATGAATCTTTTTTATCATCAATACCCTGTGCAAATGAAGAAACTACAGTTTCTTCTTCATTGCAAGCAAGCCCAAGCTTTAAGATATCGGGATATATTTTTTTGTGCAGTCTTAAGATTCTTTCTATGAGAGCCTTTTTTGGGTTCCAGATATTCTCACTATAGTAGGTGATAGTAGGCGCAAACGTCAAGTACGGTTCGCTTTCATCGTCAAAACCATCGACAATACGCTCACTTGTGAGAATTTCATAGTTGTCGGCATCAAAGTATAATCTGCTATTTTCGTATATTATAGAGTCTATGACAGCAAAAAGTGCATGAATATTTTTTCTGTATTTTTCGTATTCTCTTTTTATAATATCGATAATTTTATCGGGAACCGGAGCGGTTATACTGCGTGTATCTTTGATTTCATCAATAACATCAATAATTTTATAGGAAGTTGAATTGCTTATACCATATCTATACACGATATCCTTAATATCAGGGTAAACGGGTTCGATTCCTTCGCTTTTACAGCTCTCTTCGTAATATGGATAATACCAGTCATTTTTATATATTTGATATATAATTTCTTTAACGGAATTAATAACTTCAGAGTCAAAACAATAGTCGTCCATATTTTCGATTTTCACCTCTCTTTCTGCTTTATATGTCGTTATATTTTCACATAAAAATTTTATCATAACAAGGCTTTGTTTTCAATCTAAAATTTTGTTACAATTTGTAATTGTAAAATTTTTGTGGAATATTGCATATACTGTGATTTTATTCTATAATAATTATATTCATACTGCTATCGGAAAAATTTTAGTATAAAAGGAGATTATTACAATGAAAACAGACGCAATCAAAAAGTACGTTTTCGGAAAACCGTTTGAAACCAATTCGACAGTCGAAGATATCGAAACATCAGACGGTGTGCCTTCCTATGTGACGGTAAGCGGCGACAGTATTCATATTACATATAATATGGGAAAAAACGATAAGGTTTACGGTATGGGCGAGGCTGTCAGAGGAATAAACAAGCGCGGCTGGATCTATGAAACTTATTGTTCCGACGACCCTATGCATACTGAGACGAAGCGTTCTCTTTACGGCGCTCACCCGTTTATTATCGTGGACGGGGAAGATGTATTCGGACTGTTTGTGGATTATCCCGACAGAGTAACGTTTGATATCGGATACACGAGTATTAATGTTATAGATATCACAGTCGGCGCGCCCGATTATAAGCTCTATCTGATTGAGGGCGAAACTCCGCTCGAAATCGTCAGAAAATTCAGACAGCTCATCGGCAGAAGCTATATCGCACCGTTCTGGTCGTTCGGCTTTCAGCAGAGCCGCTGGAGCTACAACACAAGCCGGGACGTTCAGAGCGTTATCGACAACTACAGGGACAACGGATTCCCGATAGACGCTGTTTACCTTGATATAGACTACATGGAAAGCTTCAAGGATTTTACCGTGAGTGAACAGAATTTCCCGGATTTTGGGGAGTTCGTAAAGAGCGTTAAGGCACAGAATATACATCTCGTTCCGATCATCGACGCAGGCGTCAAGATCGAGGACGGCTACGATGTTTATGAAGAGGGCAGGGATAATGACTATTTCTGCAAGGACGAAAACGGCGAGGATTTTGTTGCGGCAGTCTGGCCCGGAAAGGTTTGTTTCCCGGACTTCCTGAATCCGAAGGCTGCCGAGTGGTTCGGCATGAAATATAAAACTCTCACTGATCTGGGTATCGACGGTTTCTGGAACGATATGAACGAGCCTGCGATTTTCTATTCCGAGAAGGGGCTTGAAAGAGCTATTGACAAGGTTACGTCTTACAAAGGAAAGAATATAGGAATTTATGATTTCTTCGGACTGAAGGACACCGTTCTCGGAGTTTCGAACAGCCCGGACGATTATTCATCGATATATCATAATGTAAACGGAGAGTCTGTATGCCATGATACGGTACATAATATTTACGGATATAACATGACAAAGTCGGCTTCCGACGCATTCAAAAAAATAGAACCCGACAAGAATATACTGATGTTCTCACGTGCTTCGTATATCGGAATGCACCGCTATGGAGGTATCTGGATGGGCGACAATCAGTCGTGGTGGTCGCATATAAAGCTTAATCTTCAGATGCTTCCGTCGCTCAATATGTGCGGATTTATGTACACGGGTGCTGATATGGTGGGCTTCGGAGATCACTGCACCGAGGAGCTTGCGCTTCGCTGGCTTGCGCTCGGAATTTTCAATCCGCTCATGCGCAACCACTCTGCGCTCGGAACAAGAAATCAGGAGTTCTACCGCTTCGAAAACAGAGACGCTTTCAGAAATCTTCTGAAGCTCCGCTATGCGCTCATTCCGTACCTTTACAGCGAGTATATCAAGTCGGTTGAGAACAGTGACCTGATGTTCAAGCCGCTTTCCTTTGAATACAGAGGGGACAGGTTTGCGGAGGCTGTCGAGGATCAGCTGATGGTCGGCGAAAGCATTATGATAGCTCCGGTGTACGAGCCTAACGCTATCGGAAGATCGGTCTATATTCCGGAGGATATGATTGCGGTTAAGTTCAGGTCCGAGGACGATTACAGTGTTCAGAGCTATTCAAAGGGACATTGGTTTGTGGAGATCGCCAATGACGAGGTCGTGGTGTTTATTCGGAAGAACAAGGCTCTGCCGCTTGTGAAGTCTGCCGATTGCACGGTGAATATTGACTATTCCACGCTTAGATTTATCGGTGAAATTGAAGATGAATTTGAATACACGCTTTGCAGGGAAACAGGTGCTTCCAACGGAGAGAGCATAATTTCAAAGGAAAACTACAGTGTCAGCGCACCCGATAACGGAACGCTTAAATTCAATAAAATATGAGGAGAAAAGAAAATGAGAAGATCGGACAGAGAAATAAAGGATTTTAATGAAATAGTTGAGGTTATGGAGAAATGCGACGTTTGCAGGATAGCGCTGAACGATGACGGCTATCCGTACATCGTGCCGCTGAATTTCGGTATGACGGTTGAAGACGGCGTGGTTACTCTGTATTTTCACAGTGCGCTTGAGGGAACGAAGATTGATCTGATCAGAAAGGACAACAGGGCGACGTTTGAAATGGACTGCGGACACGAGCTTGTCACTGATGAGGAGCACGGGAACTGCACGATGAATTACAGGAGCGTTATCGGCAGGGGGCTTATTGAATTTGTTCCCGACAATGAGAAGTTCGGTGCTTTGAAAATTCTTATGGCACATTATCACAAGGAAGATTTTCCGTTCAACGAAAAGGTTATCCCGATGACGGCTGTTTTTAAGCTTACGGTTTCGGAGATGACCGGAAAGAACAGACTTAAAATTGTAAAATGAGGTAATGTATAAATATGCTTTTCAATGAAAAATACGGAATTACTCATATCAACTACAACACGGGCTGGATTCTCGTTGACTGTGCGGACGATGAATATTCGGAAGACGAAACATTTGGGCTTGACGGAATAATCAGAGGTTTTTCAAGACTCATCGGCGGCGAGCGTGAGAGTCTCGGAATGATGCAGTACAGAATCGACAAGTCTCCGTATGAGTTCGTTCTGCATTATGACACGACTCACGGGATTGTGATTATAGTTGAGGATATGAGAAGGCTTGACGAAACGGTGAAATATATAAAAAATTCCATTCAGGAAATTAATTACAATATGCTTTATGAGGAGAAGGATTATTACTGAGTATAGATGATTCTGTTACAATAATTTATTGATTAAATTTCCGAAAAAATATATAATATATAAGTCGATTAATTATTGCTATATTGAAAATCCGGGTTCAGGGTTGTCAGACCATGATAGG